>JBIIAP010000007.1:0-30298 GCA_044239855.1 Sediminibacterium sp.
ATTGTATCGTACACCTTGTCGGGTGCAGGGGCAAGTAAATACACGCCACCTGTAAATGACACGATTACAACGGGTGTTATTACGCCGAAACAATTAACAATAGAAGTACCGGATGTAAGTACAACAAAAGCATATGATGGTACCACTAATGTAAACGCAGCAGCCAAAGCATTGAAAGGAGTGATTGGGTCGGATGTGGTTAGCGCAAGTATAGCTGCTACTTACGACAATAAAAATGCAGGCACCAATAAAACCATTGCGGTGGTATATACCCTGGATGGTGCTAATGCAGCTAATTATATTAAACCGGTAGATACGGTGATAACAGTGGGAGAAATTACCCAAGCATTGTTAACGGTTAAAGTAAAAGCGGATGCCAAGTTTGCGGGAGAAAATGATGTACCGGCCTACAAAGGAGTTGTGATTACGGGATATGTAAATGGAGAAAATGCAACGGCAATCAATCAATCTGGATTAAATATAACAAGAAGCAATAGTGGTAACAATACATCGGGTGATTACACCGGCGTATTAGTTGCAACAGGTTTAGCTGCAGATAATTATAGTTTTAGTTATACCGATGGTGATTACAGTATTGTACCAGCAGATCAATTATTGGTTCGCTTGAAAGATACAACTGTAAGCTATGGTTCAAGTCCAGTATATGTATTAGAGAGTGCAAAGTATTTTAAAACGGGCGCGTCATTAGTAGATCTCACGAGTACCACTACTGTTGCTGGTGATACAATAGTAGCACACGATGGAGCAGTTGCCACGCAGTTTAATATTGCATTGGTGAACAATAGCGGTATACGTCCAACCGTTGGCACGTATAGGCTTGATACTGCCAACGTTAGTTTAAGTGTAAATGTTACTTCGGTAAAGTTGTTGGGTAATTATACAGTAACCGCCAAAGGCTTAACAGTTAACTCATCTGGCGGGGCTAGTAAAGTGTACGATGGAAGTATGAGCATGAACGGAGTTCAGTTGCAGTTAAATGGATTAATAGCGGGTGACAAAGTACAAGTTAGTGGCAATGGAGCATTTGATAGCAAGCAAGCGGGTGGCAATAAGCCGTACACTGTTTCTTCCTTACAATTATTAGGGATGGATGCAGACAATTATTATTTATCGGGTTCAAACAGCATTAGTGGTAATGATGGAACCATTTTAAAGAAGCAATTAAGCATTAGTGCACCAACAGTTACTGCAAGTAAGTTAGTTGATGGTACAGATACTGCATCAGTAATTGCCGGTAGTTTGATGGGAGTAGAAGCAGGTGAAGTGGTGAATGTAATTACAACTGCGAAATACAGTGATGCTGTTATTGGTAATAACAAAGTAATTAAAGTAAGCTATCAATTAAGTGGAGCAGATACAATTAATTACATTAAACCGGTGGATGATTCTGTAACCAATGGTATAATACTAGATAAGTTGTTAACCATTAGTGCGCCAACAGTTACAATGAGTAAACAATATGATGGCAATACTTCTGCAGATGTTACAATAGGAACTATCAGCGGTGTAATTCCGGGAGATGATGTAACCGTGAGTGGGGTAGCCAATTATGATACTAAAAACGTAGGTACTAACAAATCGATAGTGGTGGTGTATACTTTGTCTGGTGCTAATGCGGGTAAGTATGTTGCGCCAAAGAATGATACAATTACTACCGGAGCAATTACCGCCAAGCAATTAAGTGTAACTGCACCAACGTTAACTTTATCAAAAGTATATGATGGTACTACGGCTGCAACTGTAAGTGTTGGAACACTAAGTGGAATAATAGATGGAGAAAGTGTACTCATTGATGCCATTGCGGTATATGACGACAAAAATGTGGGTACAGGTAAAACTATTTATGTAAACTATACCTTAGATGGTGCTACCATTAACAACTATGTGCGCCCTACCAACTACTCTACAACAACCGGAGCAATTACCGCAGCACCATTAACCGTTAAGGTAAATGATGATGCGAAGTTTGTGGGAGAAACTGATGCAACCACTTATAAAGGCGTAAGCATCAGTGGGTATGTAAATGGAGAAACCATTACAGAAATAGATACTACTTTGTTGGTAGTTAGCAGAAATAATGTTGGTGTAGAGAATGCAGGTGATTATGATACGGTGTTAAGTGCAACGGGTTTAGCTGCCAATAACTATTCGTTTAATTATGTGCAAGGTAAATACAGCATCATACCGGCCGATCATTTACTGGTAAACCTTGCAACTGCTAAAACTATTTATGGTGATAGTGTAACTTATGTTGTGGAGAGTGCGAAGTATTTTAAATCGGCGGGAAATGTATTAGTAGATTTAACCAGTACTACTTCAATAAAAGGAGATGGTGTAGAAGTTAAAGACGGCGCAACCAAAACTACCTTCGCAATTACCATACCTAGTGGATCATACAGTAGTGCAAATCAATTAAAAGTGGGCAGCTATGTATTAGATACAGCAGCCGTTGTATTGAGTGCAAATGTGGTTAGTGCTAAAGTGATTGGTGTACGTGAAGTGAGCGCCAAGACATTAACCGTAAAAACTACCGATGGGGTTAGTAAAGCATACGATGGCACCAAGAGCATGGCATCATTGCAACTAGGTTTTGACTCATTGCTAACCAATGATAAAGTAACGGTAAGTGGCTTGGGTTATTTTGATACACGCCATACGGGCATCAATAAAACCTATGAGTTATCGAACATGCAGTTAGGAGGTGCTGACGCCTTGAACTACTGTTTACTGGGAGGCAACAACAGTATAAGCGGCAACAACGGAATCATTTCCGTTAAACAGTTAATTATAGCTAATCCATTTATACAAACCAGCAAGATATATGATACCAATACTACGGCTACTATTTTAGCAATAGGTAGTTTATTGAATGCAGCAGATGGAGATGACATTGCGGTATCTGCAATGGCTAACTATAGTAATGCAGCTGTAGGAAAAAACAAAACGATTACGGTTAAGTACACGATAACAGGAGCAGATACCGGTAATTATATTAAGCCGGTAGATAATATCGATACAACGGGTGAGATTATATCAGCTGCATCATTTACCGTATCGGCAGATAGTTTAAATAGTTTTGTTGCCTGTACCAATGACACCACTGTTGCCCAGCGCTTTACCATTACGGGAGTTGGGTTAACGGCTTCATTAACCGTAAGTGCACCAATTGGATTTGAATTAAAAGACTCATTAGGTAATAGTTATGACAGCACACTTGCCATTGTTCCGGATACAGCGGGCAATATAATTACTACTGTGTATGTAAGAATGAAAGCACAGGCGATTAGCCCAGCGAATGGTAATATAATAATCAGCACTACAGGATTAGCTGATGATAGCATTGCGGTGCGTGGCGTTGTAAATGCCTTACCAACTGTTGTAGCAATTAGTGGAACAGCAACTGCATGTGTGGGTTCAACCACTGCATTAACAAATGTTACTACCGGTGGTATATGGAGCAGTAACACAACTGGTATAGCTACAGTTAATGCAAGTGGAGTAGTAACAAGCGTAAATGTAGGTAATGCAACCATCACTTACACCGTAACGAATGCCAATGGTTGTGTATCAGCTGTAACTAAAACCATTACCATTAATGCCTTGCCGATTGTAACTGCAAGTATTAATAATGGCAAAGCAGAGAAGGGAAGTAATGTGGTACTTAGTGCAACCGGTGTTGGTAGTTTTGCATGGACTCCTGCTACCAACTTACTCAATCCGGATAAAGCTACCACAGTTGCCAGAGTACTAGACAACACCACGTATACGGTTACCTTAACCAATGCCAGTGGATGTAGCAGTACTGCAAGTGTTTTGGTAGAAGCCACTGATAACATGAACTTTGAAGCAGCCTATGTTTTTACCCCTAATGGTGATGGCATCAATGATAAGTTTGTCATTAAGAATATAGAAGCATATCCTGATAACAAATTAATGGTGTACGACAGACTGGGTAAACCAATATATGAAGCAAGCGGCTACGCCAATAATTGGGATGGAAAAGTGAATGGATTTACATTGGCTAAAGACACCTACTTCTATGTGTTATCAGTAAAAGGTCAGGTAGTAAAACGTGGGGCAATCACATTGGTTAGATAACATTTAAAACGCAACAAATGAACATGAGCTATAAAAATTATTTGAACATTACCCTGTTGGTAATAATGTTAGCGGGTCAAGCAAAAGTTTTGCAAGCGCAGCAACAGCAGATGGAAAATACAATGAGCCAATACTTTCGTAACCGGATGTTGTGGAATCCTGCCTATACGGGCGTAGACGGCAACAAAGCGTATGTGCTACAAAACCGCAGCTGGGTGGGCTTTGAAGGAGCGCCTGTAATAACAGGCATCAGCGGTGAGTTAAACTTTGGTAAAAACTCATCGGGTGGGGTTGAAATCATTTCCGATGCTACCGGTATATTGTATCGTACCTATGGGGTGTTTAATTATGGTTATCGGGTAAAGTTTAGTGAGCATGCTGCACTAAGATTAGGTGTTGCACTGGCTATCAATGGTGATCGATTAAACAACAAGTACATAGATGGGGGTGCCATGGCCGATCCATTGATTGCAGCTAACATCAATAGCAAGCCTCAGTTCGATGGCAATTTAGGTGCGGTATTGCAGCTGAATAAATTAGACATTGGTGTTTCGTTTTTTAGTTTGGGTAAAAGTTTAAGGAATGAAAAATTTGAAGCGAATCACCCAACGAGTCAGGTGGGCTTATCGTTTCCGATAGAAATAGACAAATCAGAAAAGCTGAAGTTAAAGACGATATTCATGATGCGCACTTATGAAGCGATCGACATGGTGATAGATGGCGGTGTGCAATTCTCCTACAACGATCTGTTTCATGTAATGGGTGTATACCAGAGTGCGGGTAATATCAGATCAGGTGCAGGCATCCGTAAGAGCGGTTTAGGGGAGCTGAATTTCTTTTACAATACCAATACTAAAATAGCCAATATCTCTAGTCAGCAGTACGAATTAGGGTTAGGCGTGTATTTTAAATAACAAGTATTATATAGGATCATGATACTTTGAGCCAAATTTAACCAGATTTTAATATAGTATTTTAAACTATTTTGTCTAACTTCAACACATTAAAAATCAACCAGTTAACACATATTTTAAATAAAATTTACAAAGGTTGGACATTTTAAATTCTTTGTTTTTCTTTATAAAAAATAGATTTGAAATATTAAAACCCAATCAAGTATGAGTAGAAAAACTTATTTGTTTAGTTGAAAGTGTTGATTATCAAATAATCTAAATGCTGTACTTTTTCAATTTGATTTTATTTTAACAAAAAGGTTTATTTGCTACCATTTTTTTAATAAAACCAGGCTGAAATTTAATATCCAATTATAAGAAAACTTGAGTATTACATATTGGGTATAGTCGTAATACATTATTCAATATTATTTTAACAGATCCAATTATAGTATAAAATCCTACTAACTGGTTTAAACCAACTTTCAATCCTATGTCACCTAAATTGCCCCCAAAGGACAGATTACTAAAGCATTATCGATCCATGAACTACACTTCAAAAATTATGTTGATGATTGGATTAGTGGTGGTGCTCAAATTGGTTTCACTAATTGCTGTAAATGCGCAGAGTTTATCAACTAACATTTCAATAGTTGAGAAATATGTAGCCAATGTTTTAAGAATTGATGCTAGTGGTAATGAAAATGCAGCATCTGGTTCTGAATATAAGGGTACAGTCCAAACAACTGATCTATCAGAAGTTAAACCACTGGAAAACGTAGAAGTTACTCAGGTAAATCTAGCGCCTTATGCTGCAAGCATAGATACAACAGCAGCTCCTATTGTATCTTATTCACCAGCTACAGTATATTATACAAAGAATGCAATTACACCGATTAGTCCGGTACAGGGTGGATCAGCTGTTCCTGCTACTGTGCCTAGAACTGTAACTACGTTTGTGGGTGCAGCAGGTACCAGTTCTACTACCGGCACAGCCAATGGCACAGGAACTGCGGCTCGTTTTAGTGGACCCAGGGGTATGGCACGCGATAAAGCGGGTAATATATATTTGGCAGATCGTTTAAACCATGCAATTCGTAAAATTACGCCGGCAGGTGTAGTAAGCACTTTTGCGGGTGTTATAGGAAATGCCGGTAATGTAGATGCTACCGGAACTGCTGCAAAATTTAATACACCGGAAGATTTGGCGATAGACACATCTAATACTTATTTGTATGTTGCAGATACGTGGAACCATAAAATTCGTCGGATAGAAATCAGCACGGGGGTGGTTACTACTTTTGCTGGTACAGGTTCTGGAGGAGATTATGAAAATTATTCAACAGCAACTTTAGCAGAATTCAATTATCCATCTTCTGTAACAATAGATACGAGTGGTAATTTTTATGTATCGGATTGGAACAATCATAAAATTCGCAAAATCAGTCCTGTTGTTTCTTCGATCAATGCAGCTACCAATAATTCGTTGCATTTTGATGGTGGAGATTATGTTGAATTAGGAGGAACCAATAATTTAAACTTTACTTCTGCCATGACGGTAGAAGCTTGGATTAAAGTAGATGCATTTGACAAAGCATGGCAAACCATTGCTTCAAAAGGAGACAACTCCTGGAGATTTTCTCGTGCACAAAGTGGCAATGTTGTAGAGTTTGCTATTACTAAATCTGGAGGTTCCAATTTTGTTGTAACAGGTAATAAGAGTGTAAATGATGGCAAGTGGCACCATGTAGCTGCGGTGTTTGGAAGTACCTATATTAACCTTTACGTAGATGGCGCATTAGATGCACAAGGTACGGGCTCGGCAACTACCATTGCTCAATCTACGTACAAAGCAGCTATTGGTTATAATACCCAACAAACAGATCGTAAGTGGAAGGGCAATATAGATGAACTGCGTATATGGAGTGTAGCAAGAACAGCCGATCAATTGCGTGCAAATATGCACAAGAACTTGGCGGGAAGTGAAGACAGTTTAAAAGCATACTTTAAGTTAGACCAAGGTACAGCAGGAAGCACCAATACAGGATTAACCACAGTAATCAACAATGCCACATCGGGCAGTAGTTTAAATGGGGTGATGACGGGTTTTGGTTTAACTGGCACCACTTCTAACTGGGTTAGTGGGTTTACCAATGGCGGATGGCAGGTAGCCACTTATGCTGGAACAGGTACTGCCGGAGCAACGGATGGCAATGCCCTTACTACCGCAACTTTTAACAAGCCACAAATTGTGTTGGCAGGTAAGAGTGGAGAGCTATATGTAGCGGAATTAAATAATCATAGAATCAGAAAAATACAAAATGGTACGGTGAGTACTTTTGCAGGAAGTACGCAAGGCTATTCAGATGGTGTAGGTACTGCAGCACAGTTAGACCAACCTTATGGTATGGCATTGGATGGTGCAGGCAATTTATATGTAGCAGAAGTAGGTAATCATGTGATTAGAAAGATAACATCTGATGGAGCGGTTTCTACCTATGCGGGTTCTGCAAAGGGCACAACAGGAGCAACCAATGGTGTTGGATTAGAAGCAACATTTGCAAAGCCAGCTGGATTAGTGTTTGATGGTACTAGTTCAACCATGTTGGTATCGGATTATAGTTATGATAAAATCAGAAAAATACAAGTAGGAGGGTATGAGTTAAGCCATCCATTACCGGCGGGTTTGAGTTTTGATGCAACTACCGGTATAATCAGTGGTACGCCAACTACTAATACTTATAAAACTTATTACAGCAACAACTTCAACGACAGTGCATTAAGAGGAGCTACCTTTTATGGGGCAACATCAAGAGCGGGTGATTATGTTCGTTTAACCAAGGCACAGGATGATCAGGCAGGTGGTTTTATGGTTCCTGCAAGCGGAAACAATGAAAAGCGGTATAAAGTTAATTTTACTTTAGTGACCAATAAAACATCTGGCGGTGCCGATGGATTGAGTTATAGCTTTGCCGATGATGCTGCTATTGACGCTACTTCACCTGTAGCGCAAATAGGTACGGGTACCAAATTATCCTTGTCGTTTGATGATTATGAAAACAGTTGGGGAGAAAGAGGTATTCGATTAATGTATGGATCTAAAAGTAATGCACCGGGTAGAACGCCAAACACTTCCTTAGGGTTAGTAGCTTATTCCAGTAACACTTCATGGATTGGAAGCCGGAGTGCTGTGGAGCTTATTTTAGATTCTGTTGGTACAGCCACGGTAATTGTTGATGGTGTAACGGTATTTGACAAAGTATCCTTGCCGGCTGCATATGCTGTTGCCAATAAATCTACCTGGAAACATGTATTCCGTGCTCGTACGGGTGGCTTAAATGATGTGCATGGAGTAGATAATTTAGTGATTGAAGAGGGTACAGGAACAGCTACCTATAAAACAGCCAGTAATAACTATTACGGTACGTATACTACTAGTTTCCCATTAAATGTAGCCCCAAGACCCTTACCAAATATTAGTTATGGTACGGGTGTTAAATCATATTTAAATAAAAAAGCCATTACTTCATTAACAGTTACCAATACTGGTGGCATTGTTACAACTGCAGATGGTGGTTTTGTAATAAGTCCGGAACTACCGGTTGGCTTAACTATGGATCCTGTTACAGGTACTATATCCGGAACTCCAACTAAGGCAACCCTTAAAACAACCTATACAGTAACTGCATATAACGAAACCGGCTATGATACAGCTATGTTTGTATTAGAAATTAAGCCGGATTTACCGATATTAAGTTATCCAACACCAAATACCTATACCAAAAACACGGCAATCAGTGCATTGATACCTATTAATTCTGGCGGTATAATGCCTAATGGATCGGCAAGTTTGGTGTCTACATTTGCAGGTTCTGGAATAGCTGGAAAAGCTGATGGAACTGGTTCTAATGCTAAATTTAATTATCCGCAATATCTTACTATTGATAACAATGATTATTTATATGTATCAGACTATAATAATCACGCTATTCGTAGAATCAGCCCAGCAGGTGTAGTTAATACAATTGCTCTTGAATCGGGTGGACCTCTTAATTATCCTACTGGTATTGCCATAGATAACGCAACAGGTTGGATTTATTTAGCGCATAGAAATTATTTAGGGGTAAATGTTATCAGTAAAGTTTCGATGGGTGGCATGACAAGTCTCCTTGCAGGTTGGTATGCAGATGGATTTGCAAACGGCACCGGATCAGCTGCAAAATTTAAAAACATTAAAGGTATTACCTTAGATAGTGCAGGTAATTTATATGTAGCAGATGCCGGGAACTATCGACTTAGAAAAGTAAGTCCAACAGGTGTGGTTACCTCTATCGCTGGAGATGGAAATTATGGTAATACTAATGGCTACGATTCATTAGCTCAATTTGCTTTTCTTAATGACATTACCCGAGATTCAAAGGGGTCATTATATATTACGGAGATAGAAGGTATTGGTATACGTAAATTGGGTGCGGATCGTCAGGTGAGTACTTATGTAGGATCAAATTACTATAATTCAGGTAGCAATGGTGATGGCTACCGTTTATCAGTTAGACCTAACCCAAGAGGAGTTTTCGTTGACAAATCTGATAATATATACTTTACTGATTATGTAAAAGTAAGAACCGTATCGTTAGATGGGATGGTAACAACTTTAGCAGGGTCTATACGCGGTTACCAGGATGGTCCGGGCGCAACCGCTCAGTTTAGTGATGGAGTGCAGGGGATTGTATCAGATAAACAGGGTAATATTTTCGTTGCAGATGCTGGGAACAATGTTATACGTAAAATCAGCAGATTAGGGTATAGAATATATCCGGCATTACCTGCCGGTTTAAGCTTAGATAGTACCGGTAAAATTGTGGGTACGCCAACGGTTGCTAGTCCTTTAACAACTTACACTGTTTATGCGAGCAATAGTGATGGCACCGATACTTCTACTTTTCAATTGGCGGTTAATGAAACAGCCTCACCGGTTACGCCAACTATTAACACAACAGCAGTAACAGATATAACTACCATTACTGCTGCATCGGGTGGAAGAATTACTAATAATGGAGGAGCTGCAGTTACTGCAAGAGGTATTGTGTGGAGTACTTCTCCTAATCCAACCATTAGTTTGTCTACTAAAACAGTTAATGGCAGTGATACAGGATCTTTTGTAAGCAACTTAAGTGGCCTTCAGCTAAATACAGTATATTATGTTAGAGCATATGCCACCAATAGTGTTGGTACAGCTTATGGCGCACAGGTAACTTTCACCACAGCAGCTGTTTCTCAACCAACAGCAACGCAGCTTACCATTACAAGTCCTACCGGTACATTTACAAAAGTATACGATGGCACCAGTGTAGCAACGGTAACAGCAGGTACTCTTTCGGGGGTAACTGCAGGTGATGAGGTAACCTTAAACACCATTGCAGTTTATTCAACCAGTGGAGCAGGTACCGGTAAAACCATTACAATATCATATACCTTATCGGGTAAAGATGCGGCTAAATATAAAGCTCCGGTTAATAATACCATTACTACCGGAGTAATTCAACCTTTACAATTAACCATTACCGCACCTAATTTAACTAAAACTAAAGTGTATGATGGTAATTCAACAGCTGGTGTATTAACCGGTGAAATACTGGGTGTGATAGAAGGCAATAATGTTATCGTTCGCGCACAAGCTACCTACAACAATAATTTGGTAGCAACCAATAAAACCATTACCGTAACCTATACTGTTGATGGTTCAAATGCGGCTAATTATGTAGCACCAGTAACGAGCACGGTAACCGATGGTGCAATTACCAAAGCAACCTTGGCGGTAACAGCCAAAGCAGATGCTAAGTTTGTAGGAGAAACGGATGTAACCGGCTATAAAGGCATTGCTGTAACCGGCTTTGTAAATGGAGAAACCATTGCCAATATTACTGCAACCGGTTTAACGATTACCAGAAGTAACAGCAGCACCAATACTGCAGGTGTTTATGAAGGCGTATTAGTACCGGCTGGTTTAACAGCTAATAATTATACATTTAGCTATGTAAATGGAAACTATTCAATTGTTCCGGCAGATGTATTGTTGGTGAAAATAAAAGATACGGTATTTACTTACGGAACAACACCAGTATTTGTTGTAGAAAGTGCAAAGTATTTTAAAACAGGCAATGCAGTGGTAGATCTTACTTCAACCACCACAGTAAGTGGAGACACGATTAAAGCGAAGGATGGTGCAACCACTTCTAAATTTAATTTGGTAGCATTAAATGCCTTGAAATCAATTTCAGGCAATACAAATGTAGGTTCATATGCATTAGATACCAGTAAAGTAAGTTTAAGTGTAAATGTAACTTCTGTAAAAGTAATTGGTACTTACTCTATAACTGCAAAAGCACTAACAGCTAGTTCGTCTGGTGGAGCAACCAAAGAATACGATGGTACAACCAATATGCAAGGCGTAGAACTTGCTTTAACGGGCTTAGTAGGTAACGATAATGCACAAGTAAATGGCGAAGGATCTTTCGCTAGTAAAGATGCAGGCACTAATTTATCATACTCTATTGCTGGTTTAACACTATATGGAATAGATGCAAAAAACTATTATTTGCAAAACAGCAGTGTTTCCGGTACCAATGGTATCATTACTGCCAAGCAATTGTATATTTCTGATCCATACATTCAAAACAATAAATTATTTGATAATAGCACTATAGCAGATGCAGAAGCCGGTACATTATATGGTGTAGCATCGGGCGATGATTTGTATGTAACTGTTGCAGCTAATTTTGATAATGTATATATTGGAACCAATAAAACCATAACACTGGCATATACTTTACAAGGTGCTGATATCAATAACTATATAGCCCCAAGTAATTATACTACAACAAGTGGATCCATTTATAGTCCACAATGGTTAAATGCTTCTACTACAGGTATTGAAGGGCTTTCGGCATGTGCTAATGCCGTTTCTGATCCACAGAGTTTTTATTTAAATGGCGATTATATTTCTAGTAATGTTACAGTAACTGCTCCAACAGGTTATGAAGTGTCTTTTTCAGAAAGCAGTAGTTTTGCAGCTTCCATTACAGCAACTCCATCACAGGTACAAACATCAGGTGGCGTGCAGATATATGTAAGAATGAAAGCATTGGCTAGCTCACCGGCTACTGGAAATATAGTTATTTCAACTTCCGGAGTAAGTAATGTAAATGTTTCACTTATAGGGTTTGTAACTGCAAATGCAACTGCGCCAACTATTACAGCACATCCTACCACATCAGTAAAAGTATTAACAGGTAATGCCATTAATTTATCTGTTAGCGGAACAGGTGTTTCTGCCTATAAGTGGAAGAGAAATGGCAATATTGTAGGTGGAGCAAATGCCAATTCCATAGCAATCAGTGCAGCCGAGTTATCTGATAGCGGAACTTATACAGCTATATTATCACCTGTTGGTGGCACCAATGGTTGTGGTGATATTAGCTCTAATACTGCAGTAGTAAAAGTGGTAGATACTTTGTATTCCTCAGCTGCTGGCGCATTAGGTACATTAGCATCATGGGGAGTAGAAACCAATGGATCGGGTAATAATCCTACTTCATTTACCAACAGAGCTTCACATGTGTATCAATTGCGCAATAGAACCTCTAATGCAGCAAGCTTAGCAGGTAATTTTGCTATTGCTGGTACATTAGATGTAAACAGTACAGAATTAACGGTAGGAAATGGATATACTTTACAAGCGGGTAAAATCAGTAGAAGTGCTGGCGGAACAGGGGTGTTAAATACTACAGGCAATTCAAGTATTAAAATAACCGGTGAAGCTGGGGGTAATTCAGATTTATATTTTAAAGCAAATGCAACACTTAAAAACTTAACCTTGTTATCAGGAGCACCAGCTAACTTAAATTCAGCGCTTACCATTGTTGATTCAGGTACGGTAACCTGCGGAGATGTATTGGTTACCAACAATAATTTAACTTTAAAAAGCACCTACAACAACGATGCGAGTATTGGCATTGGAAGTGAAAATGGTGGATATATTACCGGTGATGTAGCGGTAGAACGCTATATGGGTACTAGCCGCCAGTGGAGAATGATTGGTTTCCCATTTGTAAGTGATGTTGCAGCAAGTACCATCAATAATTTTTATGATGGCAATGGTTATTTAGCTTATTGGTATGATGAAACTCAAGATGACGGTCTTTATGCGAATAGTGGACCGGGCAATGCGGGTTGGATGCAATACACCACAATAAGTAATAATATTCCTACTGATAAAGGGTTACTAATATTAGGCGGAACTACCAACAACTTTAAGATTGCCAGTGCGCTTAAAACTGGTACCCAAACTATATCCTTGGGTTACTCAACGGGAAGGTCTAACAGAGGATGGCATTTAGTAGGTAATCCGTTTGCAAGTAAATTAGATTGGGATGTAATTATTAATACCACTGCAAATAAGAGTCAACCAATTGCAAAAGCAGTATATCGTTGGGATCCAGATTTACCAGGTTATGCATCATATATTAATGGATTTGCTACTGGTCGCCAATCGAATGTTGTAGAAAGCGGAGCTTCGTTTTTTGTGCAATTAACGGAAGGCGCTGCAGTATTAACCATACCCGAAGCAAGTAAAACCTCCGCTTTACCGGATGGTCGATTATTCTCTGTACCAAATACCGGGGAGATCAGATCCTATGGTGATGGATCTTCTAAGAGTATTGTAAAACTATATTTAAGTAAGCAGGAAGATGCGGTATCTGATCAGGTAGTATTACGTTGGGGTAATGCATCAGACGCAACAGATGGATTTGATTATGCGTACGATGCGTATGATATGGGCAGAAAAAGTGGTCCGGATTTAAGTGTATTAGACACAAAAGGAACGGTGTACTCCATATTCCATGGTACTAGATTAAAACATACATCTGATGAACATCGCGTAATTACATTAAATACTGCTAATTTAACAGAATCAGTTCATTATGAATTGAAAACAGAATTGATATCTCCATTAGAAGGCAATAACCAAGCGTGGATTTATGATAGATACACAGATGAATACATTGCGATAGAAGCTGCTGTTAAATCATACAGCTTTAAGGTTAATGCAGATACATTATCTAAATCGGCGCAGCGCTTTACATTGGTGTTTAACAAAGCAAGTGCACTAGCCGGCGAACTTAGTAGTGGTTCAAATGCAGGGATGCAAGTAATGGGCAATCCTATGAAGGGCAATGTGGTTCAGCTAATGTCTAAGGGCAACTACCAAAACGTATCATGGCAATTACTAAGCAATAACGGAACTGTATTGGGAACGGGCACTTTAACGGATGTACGAAAGGGCATGCAGTTTAGCTTAAAGTCTACCAAAGAAATGCCATCGGGTATGTATTTAATCAGATTAAATGGCGATTCGCAAGCATTACCAAGTTTAAAGGTTATAAAATAAATATTCAAAAGTCAACAACATAAATATTTAATACAATGAAAAAAACAACAATTAAATTTCTAGTGATATTGGTAATAGGAATGTTACCAAACATAACAGTGTTTTCACAGGTAGGCCCGGCACCTCCCGGAATACCACCTGAAGAAACACCGAAACCAGCAAAGGCTGTTCCAGTTGATGGTGGCATTGGTTTGGCATTAGCTGCAGGTGTTGCGATGTATTCAAAAAAGAAGCTGAAGAAAAAGTCGAATAAAGAGTAATAGCAGTCGATCTTAATTAAGTAAATATTTTTTGTAGATAGTCCCGGTTACCTCAGGTGACCGGGATTTTATTTATAAAACCCAAATCGTTGAAAATATCCATTGTTAAGTTATGATTTAAAAAATCTGCATGTACTATTCTTTTATTTACCTATTTTACCGCAGCTGGAATATATTATGTGTTTATTTATGCGGTGAAGCATAAAAGAACAGTAGATGACCTAACTGCATTGGTAATAAATCATATATATACTTACCTTAATTAGTGGTATTTTAATAAATTTTGTGTATATATTTGCCAATATGCATTTTTTACAATGATTGTTCAGAAGTTAATCATTCTATTTTTAGTTACGCTCCTTTCTATTCAAATTTTTCCATTTGAGTGGGTCGGGGTGTTGCTTGATAAAAAAACAAGCTGTAAAAACATTGCCAAACTAATTTCACTTAGCTCAACAGACGAAGAAGATAATACTGAAAACTTATTATCCAATGAAGAAGTAAAATATTTTAATGACAGTTGCTATACCGATCAGTTAGTACCACCTTTAAGAACAAACCAACACTTTCCAATATACTTGGTATCTCATACCGCTGATTTTTACCGGAAAATACTTATTCCTCCACCTAATTACCGGGCTTATTTTTTAAAAAATAGATCAATAGGTGCTTAATGATATAAGCATAAATATGCTATTGTGGCCTAGTTAGTAAGCCAAATGAATAGTTTAATTTTTTAATGATTATTACCAGCATGAGCAAATATCATGAACCGGATGTGCTATTGTCCTCTTCACATCTGTTACAAGCATCTAAACATTATTTACCCCTGCAAAATCTGCTTAAAGATTTTGTACATCATAAATCATTTTAATTCAACAACAATAAAAGTAATTTATCGTCTTTAACCCTTCAATATCATATTTGTATGCACGCTAAAAACACAAAAAAAGAAATCACATTTGCATTTTTAAAAGAAGATTTACCCGCTGGTCTAGTAGTATTCTTAGTTGCATTGCCACTTTGTTTAGGCATTGCATTAGCATCTGGGGCACCATTATTTTCAGGAATAATTTCCGGAATAATAGGTGGGATAGTAGTGGCATTTGCAAGCGGATCTAACCTAAGTGTTAGTGGTCCTGCAGCGGGTTTAACAGTAATAGTATTAAATGGTATTACTGAAATGGGTAGCTATAATATATTTTTGTTAGCAGTGGTACTAGCAGGTATTTTTCAAATTGCTTTAGGTTATTTAAAAGCAGGCGTCATTGGGTATTATTTTCCTTCTAGTGTAATCAAGGGAATGTTAGCCGCTATAGGAATCATTCTAATATTGAAACAAGCACCTGTTGCAATTGGTTATGTTAAAGGAAGTGAAGTTCCTTACCAATTGCTATCAATTGCTATAGCGCTTATTTCTATAGCCATCATTTTAATTTGGGACATACCGGCACTTAAAAAATATATTGTATTTAAATGGATACCTGGAGCATTAATAGCTGTTATAATAGGTACTATAATCAATGAAGCCATCCCTGCAGTTAACCCCGCCTTACAATTAACAGGCGATCAATTGGTTAAATTACCCATTATCACCTCTTCCCAAAACTTCATTCAACAATTTACATTGCCCGATTTTACGGCACTTGCAAATCCTAAAGTTTATTTGTTGGCTATTACCATTGCCATCATTGCTAGTTTAGAAAGTTTATTAAGTACAGAAGCTGCTGATAAGTTAGATCCTCAAAAACGGATTACCCCTACCAACCGCGAGTTAAAAGCCCAAGGTTTGGGTAATTTAGTTTCCGGCTTAATCGGTGGATTACCTTTAACTGCGGTGATTGTTAGAACTTCCGCTAATGTAAATGCAGGTGCCAAAACCAAGTTGTCGGCAATTTTTCATGGTATGTTATTGTTGATTAGTGCGGTGGCTTTGGGTAGTATATTAAATAAAATACCGTTGGCTTGTTTGGCTGCAGTTTTACTTGTTGTAGGGTATAAATTAGCCAAGGTCTCCTTATTTAAAAACATGTATCAACTGGGTTGGGAGCAATTTCTACCATTTATTATAACCATCATTGCCATTCAAGTAAGTGATCTACTTAAAGGTATAGCCATTGGCATGCTGGTGGCAATCTTTTATATATTAAGAACCAATTATAGAAGAGATTATTTAATACATCACGATAAAAAAACGCAAGGTGGAACCATAACCATAAAACTAACAGAACATGTTACTTTTTTAAACAAAGGAAGTTTAGCTAAAAAATTGGCAGATATAGAACCCAATCATCATGTTATTATCGATGCCACAGCGGCTCATTATATTGATTTAGACATTCTTGAAATTATACATAATTTTAATGCCACGTCAGCTAATAAAAACACAACGGTTGAGTTAATCAATGTTCCTGAATTTAAAGGTGTGGGAGGGCATTAGTTTTTATTCAAATTATATAAATCCCGGTTATGCAATATAACCGGGATTTTTTTTGAGAACATGTAATTAAAAAATTTTATTCACTGCTTTTATTACCTATATTAATCAAGTAATCAAATAAATTTATTTCGGAGGAAAGATTTAGTTTCTTCCGAAGTCTGTACCTACTAATTTCCACACCTCTAATAGAAATATTCATTAATTGCGCTATTTCTTTGGTAGAAAGGTTCATCCTTAAATAAGCACATAGTTTCATTTCATTATTGCTGATATCTGGATGATGTTCTTTTAGTACAACGATAAAATCACTATGTACTTTATCGAAATGTTTGGTGAAATACTCCCATTCTTTATCTAGGTTTTCATCTACACTTAGGGTTTTAATCATTTTTTTTAATTCGGTTATTGCGAATTCATTATCAATTTTTTTAGTAACATGTGTTAATTCAGTTTTTATTTTATTAAGCAATTCACTTTTCTTTACCAAATGCATTGCTGAAGAAGCAAGTTCTGTGTTTTTAAAATTAATATCTGCCTCTAATTTTTCATTTTTCAATTCAATCAACTCGTTTTCGGAATTATTTCGTTCCAATTCATAGATATACATTAGTTTTTGTTGTTCTTGTTCAAATTTTACTTGTTGAAGTATAAATTTCTTTCTTTGCCATTTATATAATTTAAATGCACCCGCAATAAATGCTAAAAGATATATGCAGTATGCCCACCATATTTTGTACCAGGGAGGCAATATATTAAAAGTATAAGTACTTGCAGTTGATTCGTTACCAAAATTATTTCGCACTTTTACTTCAAATGTATATTTACCGGGTGGTAAATTGGTATATTCTTTTTCAGTTCTTTTGGTCCAAATAGACCAATTCTTTTCAAATCCCTTGAGTCTAAAACTAAATTCTAAATTTGCTAAATATCCATACAACGTAGAGGAGTATTTCAGGTGTATTGTTTTCCAATGATTGTCAATTTCAAGTATTTCCGTTACACTATTAGATATTTGATTAGGTAATGATACAAAGCCACCAAAGAGTAAACTGTCTTGCGTATCTATAATCCTAACAGAACGAACCTGAACAGTTAAAGTAGGTATATTATTTTTATATTTTTTGTAGTTGATATGATAAAAACCTTTCTCCCCACCAAGCAAAATATTGTATTCATCTATTGCATAAATGCATTCAAATCCACTCAACATTTTATTGGTTAACTCGGGCAAGTAAATTACGTTTGGTTTACCTGTGGCGTAATCAATTAATCCTAAAGTTTTTTCATGTATGAACCAAATATTCCCTTCTTTATCTTCATACAAAAATCGAATACTTTGTTGTCCTAAAAGGTTGTTGTAGAAACTAGATTTCTCAAATAAATTTTTTGTTGTGTTATAAACATATACACCTTTTTCAGTACCAACTACAATTTCATTTTTTATATTGTAAATATGGTTATTTAAAGTAGATGGCAATCCATTATTTATACCATAAATATATGCTTGATATTTATTCTCAGAAGACTTCACTAATTTAAAAATACCATGATAGGGATGCGACACCCAAATGTTTCCATTTACGTCAATTACTAAAAACCTGGATGATTCATCAAAACCTGCAATTGAACCAATTGGAATAAACTGTTGATTGATGTAATTAAATTCAAACAATCCTTTGTAATTGCCTGAAATGACACTGGGTGTTGGGAAGGTGGTAGACGTAGGAACATAATTCCAAAATCCGGGTAATGAAGTTAGAAGAGTGGCTTTATTGTTATTAATTACAAATGCACCTTCATGATGGCCTAATAAAAGTTGGTTATTAATTGCTGCTAACTTCCAAGATTGCCCTTTTGTATTGGCTACCTGAGCAAATACCCCTTTGCTAAAACTAATATCTTGATAGGGCTGAATGGGGACACTGTAAAGTCCATTTGAAGTACCAATATATAAATGCTGATTGTGTAAAATAGTAGTATAGCCAGATTCATCAAGTAGTAAAGGAGAAATATGTTTAATCGCACTATTATAAGCAATAAAATCAATACCATTATTTACTCCCAGCCATAAGTTTTTTTCTTTATCTAAAAAAACACTAAGAATATTATTATTTTGTAAACCTTCTGTTCTCGAAAATTGTTGAATAACATCTCCCTTTTTATCTATTACATAAACGCCTCCGTTACTGGTTGCCAATGCTACCCATGCTGAATTTATTGAAACAGCAGCATATATGCGTTCATTTATAAAAATAGCATTATTAGGGGTGTTTATTTTAGTAATTTGCTGCTTTTGTAAGCAATAAATTCCATTTTTTAAAGTAGTAATTATGGCAGTATCATTGGCCAGTGATAATATGCCAGTAACAGGATCATTAGTGGGCAAAGGATTATTTAATTGCACGGGAACCCAATTGCCATTGTTTAATATCATCAATCCAACTTTGTAATCATGCGCATAAATTTGTTCATTATATTCCGATAGAAACGACCATTCGGATGGCGCATGATGTATAGCTACTTTATCATTATTAAATTCAAATATTTTATTAAGGGTTCTGAAATAAACCCGGTTTTTATGATACACAATATCCCACACATCACTAAATGATTGATATTTTTTCGGAATACTCGTAACCAATGAGTGATAAATAAGTTTTCCGTAGTGGTTTGCTTCAAAATACCCTAACTCATCCTGCCCACCTACGTAAATTCTGCCGTCCCTACCAATTTCTACGGATCTTACAATGGTTTTATTGGGCAAGGGGTGTAATACCCAATTAATTCCATCAAAGGTCAAGAGCCCTTCATTATTGGCTACATAGATAACACCATTAGTATCTTGTTTAAAATCCCAGTTTTGTAAGCCTGCATTATAGGTAAATTTTGAATAGTTAATTACCTCAGGAAAGCCTAATGTGTTCTGCCCATTTATAATTGATGGCATGAACAAAAGCATGAAAATGATTTTTTTCAAATGGCAGCATTTAGTAGGGTGAATATACTAATTATATTGCTGATGTAGTAATGATGTAATCTATTTAATTAAAAATCAATACTTTATGTTTTTTGATGTAGTAATGTAGTGGCAATATATTTTAAAACTGTAGGGGGTAAGAATATTTTTACAACCTCTAACGAGAATCATTATTCATTAAAACGATTGCATTATGAAGCTAAAACTCTTGCTATGTCTTGTATTAATTACAAGCAGCTTTCTTCAGCAGGCTTTAGGACAAAATCTTACTGTTTCTGGTCGGGTGAAGAATAAAATTACCGGGGAACCATTGGCGGGTGCCACGGTTTCTGTAGATGGAAGTAGTATAGTTAAAACAACTGATGTAGATGGTAAATTTACCGTTTCATCAACCAAAGGAGCCACATTGACGGTATCTTATGTGGGGATGATTTCACAAAAAGTTACCATCGGAACTGCAGCAACAATAGAAATTAACCTAGAATTAGATGCTGCCAATTCATTAAACGATGTAATTGTAGTAGGTTATGGAACGCAAAAGGTAACCAAGGTATCCGGAGCAATTTCAACCATTAAAAGTGCGGATATAGAAAAGCTAAAGCCTGTAAGAACAGAAGAGGTTTTACAAGGAAGGGCAGCAGGGGTAAACGTTATTCAAAGTGGTTCGCCGGGTTCCAAACCCACCGTTTTAATACGAGGTATTCCTTCATTCTCTGGTACCGATCCAGTAGTTATAATCGATGGTATACCGCAAACACTTACCGACTTTAATTCAATTAATGCCAGCGACATCGAGTCGATTAATGTATTGAAAGATGCCGCTACTACAGCTATTTATGGTGTAAAAGGTGGAAATGGTGTAATTGTAGTTACTACAAAATCAGGCCGGAAAAACCAAAAAACCGACATATCGGTAAATAGTAATTATGGAATGCAGGAAGTAATGAATACCATTGGTGTATTAAATGCATCAGAATATGCCGCAATCATCAACGAAGGAAGTACTGTAGCCGGTGGAAATGTTGTATTTTCTGATTTAACCAAACTTGGAGTAGGCACCAACTGGCAAGACCAAATATTTAAAAAAGCCACTTTTCAAACTCACAACGTAACAGCTAAAGGCGGTAGCGATAAAATGACTTATTTTCTTTCGGGAAGTTATTTAAACCAAGGCGGTATTGTAGGTGGTGATGATAAATCTACCTTTAACAGAGGCAATTTAACAGCGAATTTAAGTTTCGACATAAGTGATAAGTTGAAATTATTCTTAAATACTACTGCAGTAATACTCGATTCAAAAGGCGTACAAGAAAATTCATTCAATAGTGTTATTGGTAGTGCATTAAATTTTGATCCAACAGTTTCCGTAAACAATACTGTTCCCAATACAACTGGCAAATACGGTTTCAGCAATTTATTGTTATCGGAAATATTCAATCCGCTTACCAAGCTAGACAATACCTATAATAAAAACATAGGCAATAAACTGTATGGTAAATTTGAAATGCAATATGATGTATTGAAAGATTTAAAACTTACTAGTCGTTTTGGGTATACCAAATACGATGGTAATGCTAAAAATTTTACACCACTGGTATTTTATGGCCCATTGAATGTTGACAATAGTATGAATGCAGATGGTTCTGCTGTAGTTGGAAAGCATAATAGTGTAGCACATGAAAAAACAAGCAACTTTAATTATACTTTTGAAACATTTGCTAATTACAATTTCAAAGTAAAAGAAAACCATCATTTTGAAACGGTACTAGGTTTTTCTATTGCAAAAGTATCGGGTAATGCAGCAGGGGCAACGCGCCAAGATGTTCCTTTTAATTCATGGGAATTTGCCGACTTTACTGCAGCTGTAGGTAACAATGTTGCAACTAACACCAATGCGTTAACCGGTTATTATTATCAATACTTTAGAAGAAATCTTTCTTATTTCACCAGAATCAATTATGATTTTAAAGATACTTATCTGGCTTCATTTACTGCCAGAAGAGATGGCTCATATGCTTTTGGTGTTGATAATAAATATGCAAACTTTTATTCAGGATCATTGGGCTGGGTAGCATCTAATGAAAAATTCTTTCATTCTAAATGGATTGATTATTTAAAGTTTAGAGGCAGTTATGGTTCTATTGGTAATGAAAATGTTAGTCCGCAATATGTTAGTATAATCAATGGGGGTCCAAGTTATGGCCCTACTGCCAATAGCAATGGCTATAATTTTTCTGATGTGTTTTATGCTGGTTCAACAGTGGGTTCTGCTGCCAACAACGCATTAAAATGGGAAAAGCAATTGCAACTGAATGCAGGTTTTGATATTACCTTTTTAAATAAAAAACTAACATTATCGGCCGATTATTTCCAAAAGAAGGTAAGTGGTTTATTGTTTACACCTTCTGCTTCCTTGTATTTAGGAACAGTGCCAATTCCAACTGCTAATATTGGTTCAACCAAAAGCAGTGGGATAGACCTTACCCTTGGTTATAATGAAACCATTGGCAACACATTAAAATTAAACACGTCTCTTACTTTTACTACAGCTAAAAATGAAGTAACAGCAACCAACGATGATGGAACAGCTAAAATATTGGGTGGTAGTTATTTTAATGGTCAATCACAAACCGTTACTGTTTTTGAAAAAGGATTTACACCAGGCTATTTTTATGGTTATAAAACCAATGGTTTGTTTCAAACAGTTGCAGAAGTAGCAGCTGCACCTACTCAAACTGGTGCTGTGCCAGGAGATATTCGTTATGTAGATGTAAATGGTGATGGCGTAATTAATGCTTCTGATAAAACAAAAATTGGTGATCCATTTCCTCAATTTACATTGGGTTGGAACCTCAATTTATCTTATAAAAACATTGATTTAAGTGTGTTTACTTATGCCTCTGTAGGAAATGATCTTTATAGAGCTTATGAAAGAAATGCAAACTACTCAAACAAATATAGAGGAGTATTGGCGAGATGGACTGGTGAAGGATCTACCAATGATGCCAGAAATCCCAGGTACTCTTTTACAGATGCAAACAGCAATATTCGCGTGTCTGATAGATATGTAGAAGATGGATCGTTTGTTAAGATAAAAAATATTCAATTAGGGTATACGTTTCCTGCTTCTATAACCAATAAGTTAACAAACAGATTACATATATATATTCAAGTAAGAAATGCATATACGTTTACTAAGTATTCTGGTTTCGATCCTGAAATTGCAGGTGGAATTTTAGATACTGGTATCGATCGTGGTGCATATCCGCAAGCAAGAACGTATGCTTTTGGCTTAGATATTAAACTTTAAATCTTACTAAAAAATTATTATCATGAAGATCTTAAATAAAAAAATACTCAGCCTGGCATTCTTATCGATTATGGCTGTGTCTTGTACAAAATGGGTGGATTATAATCCGCATGAAGATTATGTTATCACCGAACAAGATTACTTGAAATCTGAAACCGATTATAGAACCATGTTGGTAAGTGTTTACACACCATTACAATGGTTAAACCAGGCAGTACCTGTAGGCGAAATCGCTTCCGACAATGCTGTATCTGGTGGTGAAAATGCCTCTGATGTTTTGTCGTTACAACAAATAGACGACTATACGCATAATTCGGTGAATTCTACTTTAGAAGAATTGTGGAAATCTGCCTATGAAGGCGTAAACAGAGCAAATTATATGCTTCAATATAAAACCACCAATTTAGCTGGTGATAAAATAGAATTTGCAGGAAAGGAAGCTATGTATGGTGAAGTATATTTCTTAAGGGCTTATTACTATTTTACTTTAGCAAAGTTTTTTGGAAACGTTCCATTGTTTATTGATAAAAGATTGAGTTTGTCGGATTCAAAAACATTGAAGAACGCTACTAAAGTACAAGTTTACGAGCAGGTGGAAAAAGATTTAATAGAAGCTATTAAAGTATTACCCGCTACTCAAGTACAAAAAGGAAAAATTACAAAATATGCTGCACAAGCATTATTAGGTAAAGTGTACCTGTACCAAAATAAATTTGATTTAGCAGGTCCAATGTTAGACAATGTAATTAATTCTAATGCTTACAGCTTAGTTAGTAATTACGCTTCTATGTTTTTGGCTTCAGGCGAAAATGGTGCAGAATCTGTTTTTGAAATTCAATACTCCAACAATTCTCCTTATTACAATTGGGGAGGTGCAACCAGAGGTCAGGGTAACTATGCTATTCAACAATGTGGTATTAGAGGATTAAATGGATCAGATTCAATGCCATACGCAGCAGGTTGGAGTACTAATTTACCTACTCAGGATTTAGCGAATGCATTTGCAGCTGGCGATCAAAGAAAAGCCGCTACTATTTTAGACATAGAAGCTTATAAAACAGCAAAACCTGGTTATAATATTACTTATCAGGTAGCACCATTTAAAAATACCGGATTATACAACCAAAAATATTTGCCACGCAAAGGAGAAACATCTGGACAGGTAGAATTGAATTACCTCAATAATTTTAGAATCATTCGCTATGCCGATGTATTGTTGATGGCTGCTGAAGCTTACAATAGGGCAACAAAAGTTGATGATGTTAAAGCTCAAGATTATTTAAATAGGGTACGTGAGCGAGCATTTGGTGATAAATTACACAAAATTGAAGCTACTGCTACTACTTTACGCCAAGCAATCTGGGATGAACGCAGAGTAGAACTTGCAATGGAAGGGGATCGATTTTTCGATTTGGTAAGAACAGGTCAAGCTGCTTCAAAAATTACCGGCTTCAAAGCAGGAAAACACGAATTGTTTCCTATACCTCAGCAAGAAATAGAAATTTCAGGATTATCACAAAATCCAGAATATTAATCACTAACGCTTAAAAGAATCTTATGAAGATTGTAAAAAATATTTTAAGTATTGCAATCGTATTGCTTACGCTTACAGGCTGTAAAAAAGAATACATAGATACTTCTTTTGTAGATGCAGCTTTAGCTCCTGATAAACTTACCGCTCTTTTTACTATTACACAAGATAATACAGGAATGGTTACTATAACTCCAAATGGAGAAGGCGCTGTTTCTTATGATGTTTATTTTGGTGATGCTACTACTACACCTGTAAAAGTTGCCGCAGGTAAAAGTACACAACATACTTATCCTGAAGGAATTTATAATGTAAAATTAGTAGCTTATAATCTTACAGGAAAAACATCAGAAGCTACACAAAAATTAACTGTTTCATTTAAGGCACCAGAAAATGTGGAAGCTAAAATTGATATAGATTTAACCAATAATTTTAAAGTTAATGTTGCGGCTAAAGCAAATTATGAAACTTTCTTTAAAGTATATTTTGGAGAGGTAGCCAATGAAGTACCCGTTTCTTTTGTAGAAGGCCAAATGGTAAGTCATACTTATACTAAAGTAGGTACATATACTGTAAAAGTGGTTGCATTAAGTGGTGGCGCAGCTACCACAGAAGTAACAAAATCAATTAAAATTGAAGATCCTGTTTTACTTCCCTTAACTTTTGAATCGGCGACGTTAAAGTATAAAGTTAATGATTTTGACGGCGGACAAATTACAGTAATTGATAATCCTCAATCGGGTGGAATTAATAGTAGTGCCAAAGTGGGTAAGATGGTAAAAAATGCTGGACAGCCTTGGGGTGGAAGCGTTATTCCGTTAAGTGCACCAATTGATTTTTCTGCCAATAAAATTGTAAGAATGAAAGTGTTCTCACCTCGTGTGGGTGCTAAAGTGCTTTTAAAAGTAGAGAACGCTGCCGACGGAAATATTAATTTTGAAAAAGAAGTGTCTACTACAATGGCTAATGCCTGGGAAGAATTAGGATTTGATTTTAGTACCATTAATACCTCAAAAACCTATCAAAATGTGGTGCTTATCTTCGATTTAGGTACCATGGGCGATGGCTCAGCTAATTTCACTTTTTTGTTTGATGACATTAAGTTGTCTAATACCATGCCCTCAACCCAAATTGATTTGCCGGTAACATTTGATGCTGCAGGAGTAAACTATTCGGTATCAGATTTTGGAAATAACCAAACAATTGATGGTGTAGATCCTGTAGATGCAAATAACAAAGTAAAGGTTACTACCAAGTTAAATGGCGCTGAAACATGGGCTGGTACAACAATTGGAACAGCTGCAGGTTTTGCCAAAGCAATACCAATTTCGGCATCTTCTTCTTTAATGAGTGTAAGAGTTTATTCTCCTGCTGCCGGTTTAAAAATAAAATTAAAAATTGAAGACCATACCGATAATACCAAATCAGTAGAAACAGATGTATTCACTACTGCAGCAAATGCTTGGGAAACTTTAGTTTTTGATTTTAATAGTCCTTCAGCTGGTACAGCTGCAATGAATAGTGCATATACTTACGATAAAGCTTCTATATTCTTCGACTTCGGAAATGCCGGAACAGGTAAAGTGTTTTATTGGGATGATGTAATGATTGCAGCTAATCCAAATGCTGTTACTTTACCGCTTTCTTTTGAATCCTCTTCTGTTGCATATACTTTCAATGATTTTGATGGTGGTAACTCAACTGTAGTGAATAATCCTAATAAATCCGGAATAAACAACAGTAACAAAGTAGGAAAAATGATTAAGAATGCTGGTCAGGTATGGGGTGGAAGTTGGATAGGATTAACTGACCCAATAGATTTTTCTACCAAGAAAATATTTAAAGTGAAAATATTTTCACCTCGTGTAGGTGCAAAGTTATTGTTCAAGGTGGAAAATCAAACCGATGGAACTATTAGCTTCGATAAAGAAGTTGCAACTACTGTTGCCAATGCCTGGGAAGAATTAACGTTTGATTTTAGCACAATTAACACTGCAAAATCCTACCAAAAAATTGTACTAATATTCGACTTAGGCACTGCAGGTGATGGGTCTGCTAATTTCACCTATTTGTTTGATGATATTACCCTTAATTAATCTTAAAAGCTAAAGACATGTTCAATAAAATAAAAACAATCTTTACCATAGTACCATTAACCGCACTGCTGTTTTTGGGTTGTAAAAAAACAGAGTACACTTTTGGTTCAATTAAAGCTCCAAGTAACCTTACTTTAACAACTGTTGTTGCAGGCGTAGATGTGGCTAATCCAAATGGAAATGGTACTGGATCAGTAACGATTACAGCTAATGCTGCTAATGCACTTACTTATAACATTGATTTTGGTGATGGTAAAACACAAGTGGTACCATCTGGCACATTAACCTACAAATATGCTACACCTGGAGTAAATGAATATACCATCACCGTAAATGTTGTAGGAACGGGCGGCGCTATTTCAACAATTAGCAAAAACGTAAAAGTATATGTTGCATTTGAAATACCTACCGATATTGTTGCAGCTTTAACCAATGGTTCTTCAAGAACATGGGTTACCGATAAAGACGCGCCCGGTCACTTTGGTGTTGGTTCTGCAGTAAATTTCGATCCTAATTATTATTCAGCAGCACCCAATACAAGAGAAGCTTGTGCTTACGATGATGAAATTACTTTCACTAAAGATGCGTTGAATAATATTACCATGAGTGTAGACAACAAAGGCCAATCATTTTTAATTGAAAAAGCCACATCTTTCTATGGATTTAGTGGTGGTGACGCTTGTTATAGTTTGGTTTCACCGGCTCCGAGAAAACTTTCATTTATGAATGCTACTTCTGCATCTACTTCTGCTATCTCCACCCGAATTCAGTTTGTTGTGCCGGGTAATGGTATCATTAATTTTGGAACAGGTGGTACTGAATACGAAATTTTATCAATTTCTGCAACCAATATACACTTAAGAAATATTGGGGCAGATGGTAACTCATGGTATCAAAAGCTAAAAGTAAAATAGCCATAATGAAATACCTGACGAATATAGTGTGGTTCACATTTTTCTTACTGCTTTCATGCAGTAAGAAAAATGAACCAACACCAGAAATTGTCCCTGTCAATCTTTCTGTTACTGCTACAGTAAGTAACGACAATAGTGGCAATGTGGAATTTGCTGCTTCAGCAACCAATGCAAACAGTTATGAATACGACTTTGGAAATGGAATATTTCAAATCGTTGCAAACGGAAATGTAGCCTATAAATATCCTGCTTCTGGAACCTATTCCGTAAATGTTATTGCAAAAAATTCCAACGGTAAACAAATTAGCAAATCCATTCAGGTAATTGTTAATGTTAGCTTATCACTTATTTGGTCGGAGGAGTTTAATACTGCAGGAGTACCCGATGCTGCGAAATGGGGATACGATATTGGAACTGGCTCGGGTGGTTGGGGTAACAATGAATTGCAGTATTATACCAACAGAACAGAAAATGCTGCTGTATCAAATGGAACCCTCAAAATAACGGCTGTAAAAGAAAATTATAACGGTAGTGCATACACTTCAGCCAGACTACTTACTAAAGACAAATTTTCTTTTAAATATGGCAAGATAGAAATAAGCGCTAAATTACCCATGGGTGGCGGTACTTGGCCTGCTTTGTGGATGTTGGGGTCTAATATTAATACTGCAATCTGGCCTGCATGTGGCGAAATAGATATTATGGAACACAAAGGCAATGAACCCAATAAAATTTTTGGTACCGTACACCACCCTGCAAAATATGGTGCTAATTCAGATGGGGGAAGTGTTGTTATTGCCAATGCTGCAACATCTTTTCATAAATATGCAGTTGAATGGACTGCACAATCTATTAAGTTCATGGTAGATGAGGTTACTTTTTATTCGGTAGCCAATTCAAATGCTTTACCCTTTAATCAGCCGTTTTTTATTCTGCTCAATGTGGCAATGGGTGGTAATTTTGGCGGTATCATTGCCCCTGCATTTTCTAGTGGAACAATGGAGGTAGATTATGTAAGAGTTTATCAATAATTTCCGCCCGAAAAATTTAAACCATCATATTTTTATAAATAGGCAACAAACATTTTTGTAATGAAACATAGAAAATATTTAACTTATATCCTTTTTTTAATGATAATAATGGTTTGTAAATTCGGTGCAGCACAAACACGCTACAACAAACTGGTATGGGCCGATGAGTTTAAAAAAGATGGGTTGCCCGATGCTACCAAGTGGGGTTATGATACTGGTAGAGGCTGCCCCAATAATTGTGGATGGGGCAACAATGAATTGCAATATTATACTGTTGCAAAAAATGAAAATGCACGCGTTAAAAATGGCAAACTAATCATAGAAGCACGGAAAGAAAAAAAGGACAATGCTTTGTACACATCAGCCCGAATGGTTACCAAAAACAAAGGCGACTGGAAATATGGCAGAATTGAAGTTAAAGCTAAATTACCAGCTGGAAGAGGCATGTGGCCTGCAATCTGGATGCTACCTACCGATTGGAAATATGGCGGTTGGCCAAACAGCGGCGAAATAGATATTATGGAAAACGTAGGCTATTGGCCAGATTCTGTTTTAGGCACGGTACATACTGCTGATTATAATGGAATGCTGGGTACGCAAAAAACAAAGGGATTAAAGCTTACCGATATCTCCAAATCATTTCATGTATATCACATTGAATGGTCGCCTGAGTCTATTGCATTTTATATGGATAATGTAAAGTATAACGAATTTTTAAATGAACATAAGGGCATCAACAGCTGGCCTTTTGATCAACGCTTTCATTTGTTGTTGAATATTGCTGTTGGAGGTAATTGGGGCGGGAAATATGGCGTAGATGATACGATCTTTCCACAAAAAATGGAAATAGACTATGTAAGAGTATATCAATAATGTACTTTCAAGTTTTGATCTGATATATGCAATCAGTTGTTTTGAAACCAATATGTATGGTCATGTAACGTGTCATTTGCCGGGCAGGTGCATTCGAAACATTTTTTTACTTTTGATTTTTTACTTTACTCAAATATTTTCTTTGAATTTGGTATTCAAAGAAACGCTTATCAAATTCGGTTCTTTGTTTTTCAATTAAATCGTCTGATAAACCGCTGTAAATGGTAAATTTTCTGTTGATCAGCTGTATGGTATTAGACCTGATATTGTTTTGAATTTTAGTGTCTTTGTTATAAATGCCTAAAACCTGGTTCATTTGACTTACAGTGGTCATTTCATTTTTAGCAGTATTTGAAACGAGCAGATCTAATAAACTCTTTTCAACTTCAGTTAAATTTTCTCT
>JBIIAP010000086.1:0-10008 GCA_044239855.1 Sediminibacterium sp.
GAATAACCATTTTGGTATAAAATGCAAACCAGAATGGACAGGCGATAGAACTTATCATGATGATGATGAAAAAGGGGAGTGTTTTAGAGTTTATCCGAATGCGGAAGCCTCATATAGAGATCATTCCGATTTTTTAAGATCTAGAGCACATTACCACTTCCTGTTTAGCTTAAACCCTGCCGATTATGAAGCCTGGGCTTATGGATTAAAAAAAGCGGGGTATGCAACCAGTCCTACTTATCCGCAAAAATTAATTAAAGTAATAAAGGATTTTAATTTAGATAGATTCAATGCACTTACTGCAGAGCGTCCATCAAATCCGGAAAAAACCAATTCAACAGTACCAACAACTTCTTCAAATAACCATGCTGCTCCTAATAATATTAAACAGCCTGCCTTAACTACATCCACTCCGGTTGCTTCAGTTAAAGATAAAGACATACCTGCGGAAAACCTGTCTGAAGATATCGAAACCAGTCCGCAGATTGCCAAAAACGAAACTACTGATAGTAAAAAACCGATCCCCTATCCATCCAGTGTTTTTGCCATCAATCAAACAAAAGTTATTTATGCTACAGAAGGCATGTCGCTGCTTGCATTAGCCAATCAATTCGGGATCACGTTAAGTAAAATAATGGAATACAATGAGCTGAATAATATTGATATATTAGAACAAGATCAACTTATCTTTTTAGAAAAAAAACAAAAGAAAGGCGCTACTGATTATCATATTGTTAAAGAAGGAGAATCATTTTATTCCATAGCGCAAGAAGAGGGTGTACGTTTAGAAAATATATTACAGTACAACAGCTTCGCGGCTCATTCAACTCCTACAATCGGTAATAAAATATTACTAAAACCCATCTCCAATACGTTAGCAACTCCTAATAAAAAATAATATGTCTGCATTAGTAACACTGTTCGATAAAACATTTGAACCTTTTTTACCGGAATCGCTTATTCAAGAAAAAATTAAAGAATTAGCAGAGGAAATCAATAAAGACTATGCCGGTAAAAAGCCTTTATTCATTGCCATTCTAAATGGTTCTTTTATGTTTGCTGCGGATCTTTTTAAAGCAATAAATATTGAAGCTGAAATATGTTTTATTAAATTAGCTTCCTATAAAGGCGCAAAGTCTACCGGCAATGTAATTACCGCAATTGGTCTGGATAATGACATTAATAACAGACATGTTATTATTCTGGAAGATATAATTGATACGGGTAAAACACTTAGCCAATTTCTTCCACAGTTAGAACATCAGCAGCCTTCCTCATTAAAAATTGCAGTATTATTACATAAACCTGATGCAACCATACATCCGGTTCAAATCGATTATTGCTGCTTCTCTATTCCCAATAGATTTGTATTGGGCTATGGCTTAGATTATGACGGATTTGGAAGAAACTTAAAAGAGATTTACCAATTAAAAGAAAGCGAATAAAATCGCGTTCTTTTAATTGGTCTGTATAATGTAAGAAGTAACCTAACTCCTACGAAGTAGTAAAGGGTATGGTACAAATTAGCCGAATGCCTCTTTTACCCGATCAAAGAAGCTCTTCTCTCCTTTTGCAGGATTCGGTATAAAATTCGGACTCTTGGCCATCTTTTCCAGCGCATCTTTTTCTTCGGGTGTAATAGACTGTGGTGTCCATACATTCACATTGATTAGTTGATCGCCTTTACTGTATCCCTGTACTTCCGGAAAGCCTTTTCCTTTTAAACGGAATATTTTACCACTTTGGGTTCCTGCTGGAATTTTGATTTTAGCCCTGCCATCAATAGTAGGTACTTCTACACTACTTCCAAAAACAGCGTCCGGAAATGTTATATATAAATCATAAGCCACATTCAGTCCATCTCTGTGTAATTCACTATGTGGCTCTTCTTCAATTTGTATGATTAAATCGCCCGGAGCACCTCCTCTGGCGCCTGCATTGCCCTTAGAACTCATACTTAACTGCATCCCCTCCTGCACACCTGCCGGAATTTCAATACTAATTGTTTCTTCTCCATAAACCCTGCCATCGCCTTTACAAGCCCCGCATTTAGCAGTAACTGTTGTCCCTTCTCCATTACAAGTGGGACAGGTTCCTACCGTTTGCATTTGACCAAGAAAAGTACTGGTTATCTTTCTTACCTGACCACTTCCGCCACAGGTTGAACAATTTTGTACACTATTTTTATCTTTTGCGCCACTTCCACTACAGGTATTACAAGAAACATGCTTTTTTACTTTTACATTCTTGGTGACCCCTTTGGCTATTTCTTCAAAAGTTAATTTCAATTTAATTCGCAAATTACTACCACGTTGCCCCCGTGCTCTGGCACCACCACCACCACCGCGGCTTCTTCCTCCTCCAAAAAAACTACCAAACACATCGTCACCAAATACATCGCCAAACTGACTAAAAATATCATTCATGTCCATCCCGCCATGTTGCTGTCCACCCCCTCCCATACCGGGCCCAAAAGCAGCATGACCATAACGATCATATTTGGCTTTTTTATCCGCATCACTCAAGATTTCGTATGCTTCCGCTGCTTCCTTAAACTTTTCCTCGGCAGCTGCATCCCCCGGATTTCTGTCGGGATGGTACTGCATAGCCACTTTACGGTAAGCTTTCTTAATTTCTTCAGCCGTTGCCGATTTACTAACCCCTAATATTTCGTAAAAATCTTTTTTAGCCATAATTAGTTTTTTCAAAACAAGTACCCCATTTTATAGTTGTACTTACTTCTCATTCAATGTATAATTTATTTGCCTACTACCACTTTAGCAAAGCGAATTATTTTATCGCTCATTAAGTACCCTTTCACTACTTCGTCTATCACTTTCCCTATCATTTCTGCTGATGGTGCCGGAATTTCAGTAATTGCTTCATGTAACTCTACATCAAAATCTGCCCCAATACTTTCCATCGCTTTTACTCCTTTTTGCTGCAATGTTGTACGTAACTTATTAAATACTAATAATACGCCCTCTTTTTGTACAGCGATATCAGCGGTGCCATTCAATTGCTTTTCAGCACGATCACAGTCATCCAGCACATCTAATAAAGATACAATCACATCTTTCCCCGCTGTTTGCATTAACTCTAAACGTTCTTTGGCAGTTCGTCTTTTATAATTATCAAATTCTGCCATTAATCGCAAATACTTGTCTTTTTGCTCCTGCAATTCGGTCTGCAATTTTTCAATTGCTGACTCTTCAGAAACCGGATCACTCAAATCTTTTGAACCGGCTGCACTTTCGTCAGCATTGATATCTATTCCGTCTACTTTTTCTGCATTTTCTGCATTATTGGTCACTTCTTGTTCTTCCATATTAATAAATTATTGGTATTCACCATTTGGCAAATATTTTGCCACGCAAAGAAAAGGGAAAAAATGACAGATATACTAGTCTTATATTTGCCGAATGATAAAGGTTTACTTAAAGAAGAAGATTTCACCAAGAATTGCCAACGGTCACCCATGGATTTATGGAAATGAAGTAGATAGAGTAGCTGGTACCCCGGAGGCGGGTGATTTAGTAGAAGTTCGCTATGCAGATGGTAAATTTGCCGGCATCGGATATATTAACCCCCAATCGCAAATTATCATCCGCTTACTCACCCGTAAACCCCAACAAGTAGACGAAAACTTTATCATAAACCAAATTAAAACCGCCTGGGAATATCGCAAAAAAATTGGTTATACCGAGAACTGCAGGCTCGTTTTTGGGGAAGCTGACCAATTGCCGGCGTTGATTATTGATAAGTTCAATGATTATTTTGTTCTACAAACCCTGTCACTAGGCATCGAGAAATGGAAACCAACCATAGTAAAAGCATTGAATGAAATTTTTAGTCCCAAAGGGATTTATGAGCGAAATGACGTACCCGTTCGTATGTTAGAAGGCTTGGAACAACAGAAAGGCTTTTTATCTGCTCCCTTCGACACCAATATCATCATTAATGAAAATGGCTTAAAATTTAATGTTGATATAGAAAATGGCCAAAAAACCGGGTATTTTCTTGACCAGCAAGACAATAGAAGAGCTATACAGTCTATAGTTAAGGGTGCAGATGTATTAGGCGCTTTTACTTATACTGGTACATTTGAAATACATGCTGCTCGCTATGGGGCTAAGTCTGTATTTGGGATTGATATTTCTGAACAAGCTGTTTTACAAGCTAATAAAAATGCCGCTTTAAACGGATTAGACCATATTTGCAAATTCGAAGCCATGAACGCCTTCGATGTTCTGAAAGATTGGGGAAGAGAGGGTAGACAATATGATGTAGTGATGTTAGACCCACCTGCATTTACCAAAAACAGAGAGCATATTCAAAAAGCGGTAACAGGGTATAAAGAAATTAATTTAAGAGGAATGAAACTACTCAGAAATGGAGGGTTCTTAGTTACTTCCAGTTGTACCAATTTAGTTCCCCCGGATTTGTTTTTGCAGACAATTGAAATGGCTGCTAAAGATGCCCGTAAACGAATCAGACAAGTAACCTTTAATACACAGTCCTCTGATCATCCAATCATTTGGGGAATGGATAATACCAATTATCTGAAATTCTTAATTGTGGAAGTTTGCGACAAATAAAAATAGTCCTTTAGCAGCAAGTATAACGCTATGCTTTTTTGCTTTTGAGTTTTGACGCTTTAATTACACTACCTGATTATTTGAAATTTGCCCGATTCAATAATCCGGCTGGTTCTGTCGCGAAGTTGAAAAATGTATAACCCACGGTAATATGAATCATCAAAATAAATAGTCATTCTTGTATCGTTAATAACGGACGAAGACATTTTTTTACCAATGAAACTATATATTTCTAAAGTGAAAGACCTGTCTACTGTTTTATCAAACTCAAATTGAATATATTGAGTGGCAGGATTGGGATAATACCGCTTTACTTTAGTATTGGAATCTGAAAAACTATTGATAGAAGCAAATGTCCATCTTTCGTCACCAGTAAAACTGGCACAAAGGATAAAGCATGTGATCAATAATATGGTAGATTTTGTTTTCAAACGATACTGGGCATTTGTAATCAAAACTAAGACTTAAAAATCAGATATTAAAAAAATTATAAGCGATATGATGAAGCAAAGACTTAAAATACCGCTTATAACCTATTATAAATAAGGATTTTATTAATTTAATCCTTTTAAAGTTTCCTGAATAGCACTAAAATCAGGTAAATCTCCAGGTGTTGGACAAACTTCAGCGTATTGTACAGTACCGTCTTTGTCTACCACAAAAGCGGCTCTTTTGCTAACCCCAGCCATTTCAAAAGCAGGAAATATTTCATATAAAACACCGAAATCAGTAGCTGCCTGCTTATTAAAATCGCTCAATAAAGGAAAGTTTAAATTTTGTTCTGCTTTAAACTTATCTAGTGCAAAAAGTGAATCAACTGAAATACCCAATACAGTTGCGTTTGCATTATTATATACAGCAATATTATCACGAATATTACAAAGTTCGGTGGTGCATGTGCCGGTAAACGCCAATGGGAAGAATAATACTACCACATTTTTACCTTTAAACTCCGATAAAGTTACTTTTTGTTTTTCAGTATTAAATAATGAAAAATCGGGAGCTTGTTGTCCTTTTTGAATACTCATTGTGTTTTTATTTATGATTTAAAAAAATGTTCTTCCTTGAATAAACAGTTGAATGAATAATTTGTTTAATTGGTAAATAGCAATTCCTATAAAATACTGCATCACTTCAAAACTTTGTCCTTACTAATTCTGGAGGTCGCATCTACCGAATCAACCAAGGCTTTAAATAGTTTAGGATGCGATTCGTAAAATTTAAAGCTCGAATAATATTGCTCTTTAGTAACACCATAAGATCGAAACACCTGGTCATATAACCTAAAATTTTCATTTTGAAGTTTATGAGTAGAATCATACATGATAATTCTGTTATAATATTCATCGGCTTTTAACATGTCCCACATTATAAAACGCATTTCATTTGGTTGAATAAATTTTTTAGGCACGCTGTTAGTGAATGAATTTTCACTACAAGCCGTGATAAAAAATAAACCTATAATTACTATCTGTTTCATTATTGCAGCTCTTGTTTATATTGGCTTGAATTTACAATGTCCAACACACTGAGTACTTCAATCGCCTTGTTTCTTTCTTCTGAACTTCCTTTTTTAAATAATCCAATCAATTCCTGTGTTTTGCCTTGCATAAAAAATTGCAAAATCATTGTATTGGGATTTTCCTTATTAAATGAATAAAGCTGCGTAAGTGTTTGAAGCAAATTCGCTCGGGCTTCTTTTTCATTTTCCGACATCTTATCTAATCCTGTTCTGTAATAGTTGTAGATAATATCATGAAAAATATTAAATCTGCTATTAATAAGATTTTCATTTAACCAATAACGATTTCTTACACCATCAAACATTTTCCAGCCAGAAATATTTTTAGCTTCAGGCGCATTGTTTACAATATTTTGTGCTTTTCTATAATATTCATCTCCGCCTTTGGGAGAAAATGAATCATAATCCAGGCCCAACACTATGTAAGCATAATAGGCAAATACAGCTGTTAAATTAGCCACGCCTGCATCGGTTCCCTGCACCCTGCTTTCATTAAACTCTACCGGTTGAAATTCGATGTATTTGAAAGTAACATCCGCATCTATAAAATTTACCATAGCCGATTGGTAAGAAGAGCCGTAAACGGGTCTTGCGGCCTGAACGGTTAAAGAAGCCTTGTAAACATTAGGTTCTAATATGCTTTCAATATTCAGTATAAAACTACATTCTACTTTTTCATTTTGCGAAAATCCATCGGCGGTCCACCTTCTGTTATTAAGCAAATCATTTAATTGTGATTGCAATGTTACAAATATTTTTTTCTCCACAGTAGAGTTGACCCTACCGGCAAGCACTGTTACTTTTGCCCTTAATTCTTGCGCAATTAATACACTATTGATAAGGGTGAATACAAGGAGAAAAATGTATTTTTTTGCCTGCATAATGAATGAAATTGAAAAAAACAAAAAATAAAAGTAACAAAAAACGACAGTAATTACTGTCGTTTAAATAATATTCATTAATAAGTTTATCTGAATAAATCAGTTTCATTATTTGATCTGTAGTAAACTTTATCTTCCATGAATTCTTGAGTAGCCAAAATAGCCGGATTAGGCATTTTTTCGTAAGCTTTAGATATTTCTATCTGCTCTTTGTTTTCATGCACTTCTTCTAAACTATCCGTATGGCTTGCAAATTCTTCTAATTTATTGTGCAATTCTTCACGAATTGAAACATTAATTTGGTTGGCCCTTCTTGCAATAATTGCAATTGACTCATACAAATTACCTGTTTTTTGTTTGATTGAAATCAGGCTTTTCGTTTCTACCACACTGGCAGTGTTGGCACTCATTTGCCTTCTTAATTTGCTCATTTTTTGCCGGGTTTAAGTATGTTAAGGGTTTGTGTTTTATATTTATTTACTTCTTCCAAATGCTTGCTGTCAGAAAAACGATCACCAAATTCACTGCACTCCGCCAATACTTTTTCGAAGCGCTCTTTTTGTTTTTCTTCGTAACTCATTTCAGCGTATTTGAAATAAGACTTTATCATCAATAACTTATATTCATCTGATTTTTTTGAATCAGGGAAATTGTCAGATACGTTTCCAAATGCAATTGCTGCCGCTTTGTAAAAGCCTAGATTATAATATAGCTCGGCACTTTTAAAGTCTTTCAATTCAAGCTTTTCTCTGCAAATATCAATTAATTCTGCCGCATCTTTCACCCTTGGGGATGTTGGATGTGAACTAATGTATGCCTGCATTAAACCCATGGTTTTGTTGGTATTGGTTTGATCCAATTCTACCTTTGGAGATTGCTTAAAATAGCAATAAGCGCGCATATATTCACACTCTTCCGCTTTTAAACTTGCAGGGAAATTTTCTACAAATGATTTAAATAAATTCTCTGCATTCAGAAAATCTTTATTGTGATAATACGAATACGCATATTTAAAATACATGTCTTCGTATCGGGTAGACCCTTTTAAATAAGGGAAAACATCTTCGTATAGCTTCTGCGCTTCCGGATATTTTTTAAGTCCATAATACTCCTCCGCCATCTTGTATTTATACTCAAAATCTTTGCTACGCATGATTTTAGTCATCTTATTGGAACAAGAAGAAGCTAATACAATAATTAATAAAGAAAATAATACAATTCTACCCATAAAGTCGGCGAAATTAAGCATAAAAAGGCAATATATGAAAGGTTATTCAAGAAATCGCAAAACATAGCGTTAATTAATAGCTAAAAAGGCCGTTTCGCAGCAAGCGAAACAGCCTTTTTTATTACAACTTCAGGTGATATTATTTAGTATCACCCTCTCCTTCCTGCAATTTTGCTTTAATTTCTGCCAAAGCACCTAAATCACCTAAAGTAGCTTTTTCAACTTTACTTTGGATGTTTTTAACTGCTTTTTTAGTATTGTCAGACTCAGCTTTTGCTTCTTTCTTCGCTACTTCTTTCTCTTCTGCAACATGCTGTTCCCAAATACGGGCATGACTTAAAACGATGCGCTTTTCATTACGATCGAATTCAATTACCACAAACTGAGCGGTTTCATCAGCTTTAACCTGAGAACCATCTTGTTTGTTTAAGTGACGGTTAGGAGCAAATCCTTCTAAACCATACTGTAATTGAACTAAAGCACCTTTATCATCTTTACGGGTAACTGTGCCTTCGTGGATAGAACCAATTGCAAAAGTTTCTTCCAAGGCATTCCAAGGATCTTCCTCTAATTGCTTATGTCCTAACTGAAGCTTACGGTTTTCCTTATCAATACTTAAAATGATGATGTCGATTTGATCACCCACTTTAGTGTAGTCTGTTGGGTGATTGAAACGCTTCAACCAGCTTAAATCACTGATGTGAATCATTCCACCAATTCCAGGCTCTAATTCAACGAAAACGCCATAAGGAGTGATGTTTTTAACTAATCCTTTATGCTTGCTGCTTTCAGGGAATTTGTTTTCAATGGTATTCCAAGGATCCTGAGTCATTTGCTTGATACTCAAGCTCATCTTACGAGCATCCTTATCTAAGGTTACTACTTTTGCCTCATGCTCATCTCCTAATTTGAAGAACTCTTTAGCATTAATTGGTGTGTTAGCCCATGTAATTTCAGATACGTGTACTAATCCTTCTACGCCAGGTTGGATTTCAAGGAACGCACCGTAATCTTCAATATTTACTACCTTACCTTTTACTACAGATCCTTCAGCTAATCCTTCAGGTAATACATCCCATGGATGTGGAGTTAATTGCTTCAAACCTAAGCTGATACGCTTCTTATCATCATCAAAGTCTAAAACAACCACTTGTAATTTTTGATCCATCTTCACCACTTCACTTGGGTGAGAGATACGACCCCATGAAATATCAGTGATATATAACAATCCATCTAATCCACCTAAATCCATAAATGCACCAAAGTCAGTAATGTTCTTAACAACACCTTCTAATACCTGACCTTTTTCTAATTTACTCATGATTTCAGCACGTTGTGCTTCAATATCACTTTCAATTAATGCTTTATGAGATACAACAGCGTTCTTAATAGTTTCATTGATCTTAACTACTTTAAACTCCATTGTTTTACCCACAAACTGATCATAATCAGTTACAGGCTTAACATCAATTTGAGAACCTGGTAAGAAGGTTTCCATACCAAATACATCCACAATTAAACCGCCTTTAGTTTTGCTGGTAACAGCACCAGTAACCACTTCGCCAGTTTTGTGAACTTCCACAATTCTTTCCCAAGCACGGAAAATTCTCGCAGATTTACGGCTAAGGTGAAGATTACCAGAACGGTCTTCTTTCTCCACTACCATCACTTCTACTTCATCTCCGATTTTTAACCCTTGAACATCGCGGAATTCATTCAGAGAAACTAAGCCATCACTCTTAAAACCAATGTTGATTACAACATCTGTTTTAGTTAAAG
>JBIIAP010000087.1:0-10003 GCA_044239855.1 Sediminibacterium sp.
ATCAGATACTTTTTTAGTAAAATATACAAGAGCCCAGAAGGATGGAAGTTTTGAATTAAATAATCTCAGCGCGGGTAAATATTTAGTATTAGTGAGTTTTCCCAACTATGTAGACTACTTAGACACGATAAACATACTTTCCGAAAAAATAACAGCACTTGGTAAAATAGCTTTACTCACAAAAGCAACTGTATTGCAAGAAGTAATTGTTAAACAGAGTATAAGCGCAATTAGAATTAAAGGAGACACCACAGAATATAAGGCCGATAGTTTTAAAGTTAGTGCCAATGCAGATGTACAAGAACTTTTAAAAAAAATGCCTGGCATTCAGGTAAACAGCAAAGGCGAAATAACCACACAAGGTGAAAAAGTTGAAAAAGTATTAGTAGATGGTGAAGAGTTTTTCAGTGACGACCCTGCTGTGGTAACTAAAAATTTAAGAGCAGATGCGGTAGATAAAATTCAGGCGTTTGATAAAAAAAGTGACCAGGCAACTTTTACAGGAATTGATGATGGACAAAAAATAAAAACCTTAAACATTCAACTAAAAGAAGACAAAAAGAAAGGATATTTTGGTAAAGCAGAAGCCGGAAGCAATTTTAACAAATACAGATATGGGAAATTATTAGCCAACTCCTTTAAAGGGAAGCGAAAATTTTCGGGATATATCACCACTGATAACACAAAATATGAATCATTAGATTGGAATGAAAATAGAAATTATGGTGGGGATGCTAATATGACTACAGAAATGAATGAAGATGGAGGCATGATGATATTTTCAAGCGGTGATGATTTCAGTTGGGGAACAGGTTATCCAACATCAATAACTGGAGGTCTTCATTTCAGTAATAAATGGGATAAAGACAAACAAAACAGTAATAGTACCTATCAATTTAATCAATTAGATATAACGGGAGAAACAACTAACAAAACACAATACATATTACCGGATACTAGCTTTTTAAATACTACCAATCAAAATCAGGTAGCTTATAAAAAAAGAAATAAGTTTAATAGCATTTATGAATGGCAAATAGATTCAAGTAATTCTTTAAAGCTATCTATTAAAGGGAGTATAACAAATAGCCATACAAATGTAAGTTATCTGGGCAGGTCAATCAGTGCTAATGATAAAATAATCAACGAGAGCAATCGACTTACCAATAATGAAAGTAACAATCATTCGATTAATAGTAATTTGCTTTGGAACAAGAAATTCAAAAAAAAAGGAAGAACAATTTCAACTAATGTGGAATTTAATTTGATGAATACTGATGAAACCGGTTTTTTAATTGCTAACAGTCAATACTTTGAACCTACAGGATTATTAAATCATACAGATTTACTTGACCAAAAGAAAATAAATCTGCAAAATATTTTTACTATTAACTCAAGTATAGCTTATACTGAACCGCTTTGGAAGAATACATTTCTCGTTTTAAATTACAAGTTGAACATTAATAAAAATAATTCTGACAAAACAACTTATGGCAAGTATGGTCTTGATAAATACGAAAATATTATAGATTCATTCAGCAATCACTATAACTACAATTCAATAAGTAATGCGGGAAGCATTAATTTAAAATACAATAAAAAGAAATTCAATTTTTCTGTTGGTAGTGGATTTGGAAATGTAGTTTATACCTTAAATGATATCAAAAGCAATTCTACCAGAACTGTACAATTTAGCAGACACATGCCATCTCTTAATTTTAATTATACCCCTAAGCAACAAAGAAAAATAAACTTCACTTATAGTGGTAGTACACAAAATCCAACACTGCAGGAAATACAACCAATTTTCGACAATATAGACCCATTGAATTTAGTTATAGGAAATCCGGAATTAAAACAATCGTTCACAAATAATTTTCAATTTAGAGCCAGCGATTACAAAGTATTAAAGAGTCGTCACATAGGCATAAGAGCAAATTTTAAACAGACCAACAATGCCATTTCAACTTTTACCAAAATAGATCAATTAGGAAGAAGGGTTACTCAATCGATAAATGTGGATGGCAATTATAATTTGAATGGTGCATTGGATTATGGAATGGAAGTAGCTCCTTCTGTAAATATTGGATTAAATATTGGACATAAAAGAGAGCAATATGTAAATAAAATAAATGATTTAAAAAACATTACCTTAATTAATGCAATGACTATCGGACTTAATTCGGGATATTGGGGTGAAAAATGGATCAATTATTGGATGAATCTTGAAGCAAATAATAATCAGTCTAAAAACTCCATACGACCTGATATCATCACTAAATATTGGTCGTATAACGGATATGGTAATATTCAATTTAAATTTAAAAAAATTAAAACATATATTGATTTGAATATTGAAGCAAATATTTTTGAAAAAACCGCAGCGTTTGCCAAACAACAAGATGTTTATATGCTGAGTAGTTCCATTAGAAAAATAATTTCAAAGAATGATCAATGGGAAGTTAAGCTATTTGTAAATGACATCCTAAACCAAAACAAAGGGATTAACAGAAATATTAACAGCAATTTCATATCAGAAACTACCAACAATATTATCCAACGATATGGTCTATTTTCTATAATATGGAATTTTAGTAAAAATGGGAATCCATCAGAATTTTAGTACAAACAAATCATTTAATTTTTTTACAATGAAATATATGCTGTTATTTTTTTTAAGCACTTTACATATAGGATTATTTGCCCAAACACCATTTATTTATAAAGGTAAAATTGAGTATGAAAAGAAAACGAATCAACATAAATTAATAGAAGATGAGTCAAACAATATTTGGTATCAAGAAATGATGAAGACGCAGCCCAAATTTACAACAGATCATTATGAATTAATATTCAATAGTAAGCAATCGGCATATAAACTTATCAAAGAAAATCCTGAGAACAAATACGTTTTATTTGGAAGCAAACCTAGTGAAACAGATATTATATTGGCTGATTTACAAACTGGCTTGATGAGTAGCCAAAAAGATATTTTTGAAAACACCTATTTAATAAATGACAGTTTACAAAACAATAATTGGAAAATAACATTGGAAACCAGGGAAATTGCTGGTTTTGAATGTAGAAAAGCTATTACAAAAATATGTGATTCGGTATATGTTGTTGCTTTTTATACTGATCAAATTCCGGTTGGAGTAGGTCCTGAGCGTTTTGGCGGACTTCCGGGTTTAATTTTAGGTTTAGCTGTACCGCGATTATACACCACTTGGTTTGCAACAAAGCTGGAGTTGATCGAGCCTACTATCAATCAACTAAAACCACCTTTAAAAGGAAAAAAAATAAATAGCCTACTATTATTGAATGAAATGAAAAAAGGAATGAAAGATTGGGGTAAAGAAGGTGTTAAAAGAGTTTGGATGTCGCAGTTATAATTTTTTAATGACAATCAATTGCAGTTTCTCCTGAAAGATTTGGAGATATATACGGACTGATAAAAGGGATATTCAGGTTGAGCCCTCTGAGGACTAACAAAGCGCCTATCATCAAAGAGATAACCGGAACCATTTTTTTTAACTTATTACGAAAGGAAGGTTTCATTAATTGACCGGCGCTAACTATTAATAACAATGTAGGAATTGTTCCTACACCAAAGGAAACCATAAACAACATCGAATTACTTACTGAACCGGAAACTAATGCAGCGGCCAAAGCCATATAGACTAATCCGCATGGCAATAAGCCATTCATAATACCAGCTGCGTACATCCAAGCTACTTTTTGTTTTGTGACTAAAGTCCGCATTAAATTTACTTGTATGTTACTAATAAAATCCGGTAAATTAATTTTAAATTGTATAAAAAGTTTTGGTAAAAACACAGATAATACGATTATACAGCCAAGTATTACCGAAAGAATTTGAGTAATCCCAAACCAATTGACACTTCTACCTAATAATCCAACCAATAGACCTATAGCAGCGTAAGAGGTTACTCTTCCAATATTATACAGTAAAACTGCCAACCATTTAGCATTATCAGAAAACATATTAAATGGCAAAGAAAGAGCTAAAGGACCGCACATTCCAACGCAATGCACACTGCCCCCAAAACCAATTAATAAGCCTGTTAATAAGAATAAATTCATATCTATTGAATAAATATTACTTGTTCCGTATAATATGGTTTTTGATGAAAATTGAATGAAATTTTTACATGGTATTTGCCTTTATTGAAGGCCGACTTATTAAACGTATATTTACCGGAGGTAGATGCGCTCAATTTAAATTTCTTATCGGACTTTTCAGAAGCAGGATTATAAAAATGTATTACGCCATTGTTAAGTCCAGCTGTAACAACAGAATCAATACTAATTTCTATTTGACTAGACAGATTACTAACAACAATTGGATTAGCCATATTTTTAGCATTATCAACCCCTTGAATATGTGTATTATAAGCAAGTTCTTTATCATAATAGTTCTCTTCAACCATATCGGTATTGAGCATCATACTGCGAACAACAAAATACAATATAAAACAAACACCAGCTGCGTATGCGATTATAATCCGGATTCCCCAATTCATTTAAAAATATTTTATTGATTAAAATTCACTAATAAAAATCGCTTTTTTAGTATCGATTATTTTTTGTCCACTCATCAACCTGATTTCATATTTTACTTTTCTCATATGTACATCTGAAGGTTTTACTTTGATAAAGAAAGTTTCTTCGGCAAGTTGACGACCTTTTAAAGAATCTAACGGCACTCCTATCCGTTCAATTTTAATAGACGAATCAGAAGATACAATATGATACGGGAGGGTTTTATTACTTTTATTAGTTACTTTGATTCGATATAAATTACTAATGGTACCATCCGAATTTTCCTGTATAGTTTGACCGGGCACTCTTAAAACGGTTGCATCAAAAGTTGTTCGTGTTGTAATTAATATGGATAAGAGTATGATTAGAATTGCTAATACAGCGCTATAAGATTTTATACGCCAACTAAATTCAAATTTCTTACCCGATGCGATATTATTTTCTGAAGCAAATGTAATGAGCTCCGGATCTTTTCCTACATGCTTCATCATCATATTACAAGCATCTATACATGCTGTACAATTGATGCACTCCAGTTGGGTACCATTTCTGATGTCTATATTAGTAGGGCAAACGTTAACACACATTCCACAATCGATACAATCACCAGCATTTTTATCGGATTTTCTTCTATTGCGAGGTTCCCCTCTTAAATAATTATAGGCAACTACGATGGTGTTTTTATCTAATAAAACCCCTTGTAGCCTTCCATAAGGGCAAACAACTGTACATACTATTTCACGAACAAAAGCATAAACAACATAAAATAATAAAGTAAAGAAAACAATCGCAATAAAACCAACCATATGATTTGAAACCGGTTCTCTAATAATCGTTACCAAAGCTTCTACCCCAATAATATAGGCTAAAAATATATTTGCAATAGCAAAGGAAAGCGCTAAAAATACTATGTGCTTAATTGCTTTACGAATATAAAGTTCGGTAGTCCATTCTTTATGATTGTTTAATTTTTGTTTATTTCCATCGCCTTCAATCAAGTACTCAATTTTCCTAAAAACCATTTCCATGAAAATGGTTTGTGGACATACCCAACCGCAGAAAAATCTACCGTAAATTAATGTGAATATGATTACAAATAAAATTGCAATGAGCATTCCAATTCCAAACATCACAAAATCCTGGGGGGTGAATAATGATCCGAAGAAAATAAATTCACCTTCCGGAAAATTAAACATGAAGGAAGGATTTCCATCAATTTTTATAAAGGGAAGGGCAACAAATAATAAAAGATAAAAATAACTTAGCCAAGTTCTATAGCGGTATAAATTACCTTTTGGTTGTAACGCGTATATCCAATTCCTCTTCCCTTCTTTATTAATGGTAGAGTGCCTGTTCCTGAATTCTTCATTGTCTTGCTCACTCATGTTAACTACAATTATTTTGTTTTTAATATTGCTGAATCAGCTAATGCTGATTTATTTACGCTTGTACTGTCTATAAATAACACACCCTGTTTTTCTTTAGCCGGTGAAGGATTGGTTCCTTGAAGCGACTTGACATAATTTGCTAATTGTGCAATTTGTTTAGGGGAATAATCTTCTTTCCATGATTTCATCCCTTTTTCGGGCCATCCATATTTTATAGAATAAAATATGGATTTAATATCCCCCTTGTGCAGCCAATACTCATCTGCAAGGTTGGGGCCAATACCCGGAGCACCATTTACAATTGCGCTTCCATTTTCTGCATGGCAAGTAACACAAGCACCTGGTTTAATATATAAAGCCTTCCCTGCTACAATATCATCTGCACCTAAGATTGTAACAGTTTTTTCGTCGACATTATTAGCAGAATGCTCCAAAAAAGCAGCTTGTTTAACAGCAGCAATTTCTTGCTCAATTTGTAACTCTTTTTGTTGCAACGGTCTTGTTCCGGCAACGTGGTACACGTATAAATATATTATACCAAAAACAATGGTAAACCCGAAAGCATACTTCCACCAAATTGGGATATCATTATCTAGTTCTTTAATGCCATCATAATTATGACCTAAATCTAATTTAACAAGGTCTTCTTGTGTATTTCTATTATGAAGTTTATCGAACCAAGACAATTTTGGTGTTTTTTCAGCTTTTGCTGCCAAAACAGTTTCAGCTGAATCAGCTTTCAGGAATTTTCTAATACCTAAAGCAAAATAAAAGATCACTAATAATTCGAGTACTAAAACAGCGCCAATGATATACATTACAGTTTCTGACACCACAGTGTTATTAGCGGTAGCAGCAGGTGACGCTGATTGGGCACTTATATTGGAGGCAGTTGCCAGCATGAAAATAATTAATGCAGCTTTATTAAAAGTTCCATTTTTCTTTTGTTCAGTAATTTTATTTTTTATTGCCAACAAGAATACGTTTCCTAAAACTAGTATTACTGCAGCAAGCAACGCAGTTACCAATACCAAAGTATAGGCAAAAACGCGATCGTAATAGACTGCTGCCGGCTTAAGCGGTTCTGTAGATGAGGCATCAGCTGCTTGAGCAATAAGCAAAGATGAATTTGCAAAAATGCACAATAAGAATGTAATAATTTTAACAGGTTTTCCTTTAAAGAGTGGATGATATTTTTTTAATTTATTGATCATTTTATATAATTTATCAGTCATTGATTGGGATATTACTTCTTTCATTCATAGAAGCTTTAGAGGCACTGAATACATACCAGGTGACTACTGCAAAAAATACAGTAAAAATAAGCAGTGAAACCAAGGGGTATATACTCACATGATCTATACTGGTTAAATAATGTTTGAATTTCATATAAGATAATTAATGTAAATTTTTAACCTCTTTTTCAGGAGCTTTTTTAAGATCAGTACCCAAACGTTGTAAATATGCAATTAGTGCAATGATCTCTTTTTTACTACTAGCCTTAATTTTATTCATTTTAAGTTCCGTTGCAATTTCATCTGCCTGAATCATCAAATCATCATTAGCTTTTTCAGCAAACCCTTGTTCATAAGGAACACCCAAAGTTTGCATTGCTTTAATTTTAGCAGCGGTAGTAGAAATATCTAGATCATTTTCAATCAGCCAAGGATAAGCCGGCATAATACTTCCCTGAGATATTTCATCTGGCGCATACATATGTCTGTAATGCCAGCTATTGGGATATTTACCCCCTTCACGAGCCAAATCCGGACCTGTACGTTTGCTACCCCACTGAAAAGGATGATCATATACAAACTCACCTGATTTTGAATAATCACCATATCTGGCCACTTCATCTCTAAACGGACGAATCATTTGAGAGTGACAAGTATAACAACCTTCCCGAATATAAATATCCCTTCCCTGCAACTCTAAAGGAGTGTAAGGTTTTACCGTGCTAATAGTCGGGATATTTTCTTTAATTAAAAATGTAGGAATTAATTCTATAGCGCCACCTACTGACACTACGATTAAACTCATCACCAACATTTGAACTGGTCTACGTTCTATAACAGAATGCCAAAAAGATTTTCCTTCAGGCAATGGTATAGAATCCAAAGATGGAGCTTCTGCTTCTTCAGCAGAAATCAATGAACCACTTTTGATAGTCTTTACTAAATTAACTACCATTAAAACAGCACCAGCCAAATATACAGTACCACCTAAACCTCTTAGTATATACATTGGAATAATACGGGTAACAGTTTCTAAAAATTGATATTTTAATTGACCTTCAGCTGTAAATTCTTTCCACATCAAAGCTTGAGAAAATGCAGCCCAATACATAGGAATTGCATACAACAATATACCCACTGTACCTATTAAGAAATGGGTATTGGCCCACTTTTTAGAATATAAAGTAGTATTAAATAATCGTGGAACCAACCAATATAACATACCGAAAGTTAAAAATCCATTCCAGCCTAATGCCCCAACGTGAACGTGGGCAACAATCCAATCGGTATAGTGTGCAATAGCATTTACATTTTTTAAAGAAAGCATCGGTCCTTCAAAAGTGCTCATACCATAACAGGTAAGTGCTACCACAAACATTTTTAAAATGGGATCTTCTTTCACTTTATCCCATGCTCCACGTAACGTAAATAAACCGTTTAACATTCCACCCCAACTTGGTAAAATCAACATAATACTAAAAACTACTCCTAATGATTGAGCCCAATCAGGAAGGGCAGTATATAATAAATGGTGAGGGCCAGCCCAGATATAAATAAATATTAAAGCCCAGAAATGAATAATACTCCAGCGATAAGAATATACTGGTCTGTTTGCAGCTTTAGGAACAAAATAATACATCAAGCCCAAGTATGGTGTTGTAAGGAAAAATGCAACCGCATTATGACCATACCACCATTGTACCAATGCATCTTGCACACCGGCATATAAGCTATAGCTATGCGTTAAGGAAGTTGGAATGGCAAATGAATTCACAATGTGCAACAATGCAACAGTAACCCAGGTTCCAATTAAGAACCATATTGCTACATACAAATGTCGCTCTCTTCTTGTTAGAATGGTACCAAACATATTCACCCCAAATACTACCCATATTAGTGCAACAGCAATATCAATAGGCCAAATCAACTCTGCATATTCTTTACCTTCTGTTAAACCAAGCGGAAGCGTTATTGCAGCAAATACAATAATCAGTTGCCATCCCCAAAAATGAATGTTACTTAATGCTTTACTCCACATACATGTTTTGAGCAAACGAGGCAACATATAGTATGTTCCGGTAAAAATACCATTCCCTACAAATGCAAAAATCACTGCATTTGTATGTAGTGGACGAAGTCTACCAAAGGAGATAAATGAAATACTAGAATTAAGTACCGGAAACGCAAGCTGAAAAGCTATAATAACTCCTACCAACATACCTACTAAAGACCATAGTATGGTTGCGTAAGCAAAGTTTCTGACAATCTTATTGTCGTAATTAAATTTTTCTAAATGCATGTTTATTTATTTTTCTGTTCTATATTTTTATTGTCAAATAAAATTTTATTAGCAGGAGAAAAATTATCATCAAACTGACCAGACTGTGCCCCCCATATAAACGCTATTAAAAATCCTATAGCAACGATTAAACTCACAGCAAGAAGTAAAATAATAACTTTCATTTTTTATATTTACGGATTTCTTTAATTAGGTTATCTGGTGATGATAATCATTACCATGATGATGTGTTGGTAGTGTATATTTTTTTCATAAAATCAGCTATTGGTTGAATGATGAATATTGAAACATTTTTTTTCTATTACTATGGAACCAACCAGTGTAGTGAGCACAATACTAAATGTACTTAAAGGCATTAATACTGCTGCTACCAATGGCGACATTTGAGCAGTTACAGAGAAATAAATTCCGAATACATTATACACTAGAGAAATAATGAAAGTGAGTGTAATAAATTTTTTAGAGTAGATGGCAGCCTTAATAAAGTGATAAAAATATGGCAGTTTGCTGGCAAGTAA
>JBIIAP010000088.1:0-9916 GCA_044239855.1 Sediminibacterium sp.
ATTGGAATTTCAAATAAAATTTGTAGGAGAATAAAAAAATCAGGAAAGCAGTTCAGTTAGGTTATAGCCTCAATTGACTGTCAAACCTATCATATGTAAAATATATTAAAAGTAAAAATTTTCCCTTAAATTATCAAAACTTGCATAAAATGCAAGTTTTGATAATTTAGATTACTACCTTTGCTACATGAGCAATTTAACCAGTCGAATAAAATACATGGACAAATTGTTGTCTTACAAAGACAAAGACCTTATAAAAGTAGTGAGTGGTTTGCGCAGATCTGGTAAGAGTACTTTGCTGGAGTTATATCAACAGCAGCTAATTAAAATGGGAGTTGGTAAAAAACAAATTCAGTTCTATAATTATGAATTGCCTGAAAATTATTTAAACAAATCCTGGGATGATCTCTATTTTGAAATTAAGAAAAAATTACAGGTAGGCAAGTCCAACTATATTATTTTAGATGAAGTACAAAATATTCCGTTTTTTGAAAAATTGGTTGATGGTCTTTTTGCCACTGAAAATGTAGACGTTTATATTACAGGTTCAAATGCATTTCTATTGAGTAGTGAATTAGCCACTTTATTGAGCGGTCGCTATATCGAAATCTCTATTTTGCCTTTTTCCTTTAAAGAGTATCTTACGGCTCGTAATATTGATACCAATAATAAATACCTCAATTACGAATCCCTTTTTTTTGATTATGTAAATGAAACATCCTTGCCCAAAGGTGTGGAGTTGCGGGAATTAGGATTTGATAAAATTTATGAGTATTTAGAAGCCATTTATAAAACAATTATTGAAAAAGATATTTCACAACGATATCAAATAAATGATAAAAGAGCATTTGAGAATATCATAAAATTTGTTGCATCTAATATAGGCAATGCGCTTTCTCCAAGTAATATTTCTAAAACTTTAAAACAGGATGGTCAAGTTATACACCATACTACCGTTGAAAAATATTTAGAATATCTGGAAGCTAGTTTTGTTTTTTATAAATTAAATCGCTTCGATTTAAAAGGCAAAAAACAATTGGCTACCCAGGAAAAATACTATCTGGTTGATGCAGGTTTGCTTAATGTTTTGGTGGGAAAAGAACGCACAACAGACCGAGGTCATATCCTTGAAAATATAGTTTATTTGGAGCTTCTTCGCAGAGGTTACAAAGTCTGGACTGGTGCTGCCCGCAACTATGAAGTGGACTTTGTTTCTAAAACTCCCACTGGCGATATATCATATTATCAGGTGGCATGGCAAATGGATAATAATAAAACCAGAGATCGCGAATTTAGTGCATTAGAAAAAATTAACGACAATTACCCAAAATATTTACTTACAACAGACTCTTTTACGCAAGACCAAAGCGGTATTAAACACCTGAATGTATTTAACTGGTTGCTTGAAACTGCCCAATAAAAATAACTTCATTTAAACCTAACAGCCTAACTCACCCCACTTCCATTATCTATAGCCGTTTCGGGATTAATGAAATGAAGTTTACCACCAGCATCCTCTGCCATTAATATCATACCATTGCTTTCAATTCCGCGCATTTTACGAGGTGCCAGGTTGGTTACCACTGTTACTTGTTTGCCCACAATACTTGCTGGATCAAAATGCATGGCAATGCCTGACACGATGGTGCGCACTTCAAATCCAAGGTCTACCTGTAGCTTCAATAGTTTATCGGCCTTCTCTACTTTTTCGGCAGATACTATAGTGCCTACTTTTAAATCTATTTTCGCAAAATCATCAAATACTATTTCCGGCTTTACCGTAATAGCTTTTTCTTTTTGCTTTGCTTCAACAGCAGCAGGGGTAACTTCTTTATGCACAGCAGCAGCTTTTAATTTTTCTACTTGTTTACTAATTTCTTCGTCTTCTATTTTGCGGAACAATAATTCCGGCGGTCTTAAACTATAGCCAACACTAACTAATTTAAGGCTTCCGGCATTTTCCCAGTCCAATATTCTGTCTACCACCTTTAGTAAGTAACATATTTTTTTAGCAGTAAATGGTAAGAATGGATTGATTAATATCGCCAAATTAGCGGTTAGCTGCAAGCAAATGTGTAAACAATTGTCGATGCGCTTTTGCCCGTCTGGATTGGTGTCCAGCGTTTTAGCAATTATCCATGGCTCTTTTTTCTGCATATACTGATTGCCAATACGTGCCAGATTGATTACTTCAAATAAAGCATCTCTAAACTTGTAGTCTTCAATTAGTTGCTCCACCTTTTCTTTGGCGGCTTTAATATTGGCAATGGTTTCATGGTCTAACTCATCCATTGCAGCGGCATGTAATGGGGGTACCTTGCCATTACACAGCTTATGCATCAATACCAGTGCTCTGTTTACAAAGTTGCCGAAAATACTTACCAGCTCACTGTTGTTGGCATCCTGATATCCTTTCCACGTAAATTCACTGTCTTTACTCTCGGGCGCAATGGCGGTAAGATAGTATCTCAACACATCGGCCATTTGACTGCCACCGTTTTCAGGTTTAATGAAATCGTTGATATAATCTTCCATTTCTAGTTTCCAGTTTCTGCTGGTACTCATTTTATCGCCCTCTAAATTCATGAACTCATTGGCAGGAACATTTTCCGGCAAAATATTTCCATGCAATTGCAACATCACCGGAAAAATAATGCAATGAAAAACAATGTTGTCTTTTCCTATAAAGTGCACCAATTTCGTGTCTTTACTTTCCCAATAAGGTTTCCAGTCTTTCTCGTTGTCTAATGCCCATTGTTTGGTAGCACTGATGTAGCCAATAGGCGCATCAAACCAAACATATAACACCTTGCCTTTGCCATCTACTACATCATCGGGTAAGGTTACGCCCCAATCTAAATCGCGGGTTACGGCACGTGGTAATAATCCGCCATCAATCCAGCTTTTACACTGTCCAACTACTGTTGCTCGCCAATCGTTGGCATGTTCTTCTAAAATCCATTTGCGTAAAAAGGCTTCATGCCGGTCTAGCGGCAGATACCAGTGCTTGGTTAGTTTTTTAACGGGTGCATTACCGCTAAGAGTGCTAACGGGGTTAATGAGTTCATCGGGACTTAAACTTTTACCGCAGCTTTCACACTGATCGCCATATGCGCCGGGGTGCGAGCAGTTGGGACAAGTGCCTTTAATATAACGGTCGGCTAAAAAGCTTTGGGCCGTTTCATCAAAATATTGTTCCGATTCTTTGGTGATCAGATCGCCCTTGTCGTTAAGGGTTTTAAAGAATTCGCGCGCAGTTTCATGATGAATAGGGGCGCTGGTTCTATGATATATATCGAAGGAGATGCCTAAATCCTGAAAATTTTGTTCAATAATGGGATGGTACTTATCTATAATAGCCTGAGCGGTAGTACCTTCTTTAGTAGCCTGAATAGGAATGGCTGTACCATGCTCATCGCTCCCACAAACAAAAACCACGTCTCTTTTCTGCGCTCTCAGGTAACGTACATAGGTGTCGGCGGGTAAATAGGCGCCGGCCAGGTGGCCAATATGCTTTAATCCGTTGGCATAGGGTAGTGCAGCGGTAATCAGGTATCTTTTAGGTAAACTATTGGTGCTCATATAAATACTACGTAATTAAACCGCAAAAGTACACAAACCTTTTTTTGTATTGAATTTAATCTGTGGAAGATCGGTTACCGCTTTCATTATTCAGGAAGATTAGGGCAATGTAAGGCTGTCAGGTATACTACTTTTTCGTATTTTTCACTTATGGAAAGAAAATCGTTTATGAAATTACTAGGGGCAGGATTGTTGCCCTTTTCTTCAATCGCAGCTGCAACAACACCCAAAACGACTCGTAAAATCATTATTCCACCCTATCTAAAAACTGGTGATACCATCGGAATCACATGCCCTTCGGGCTTCTCTACGCTCGAAGACATACAGCCTGCTGTTCAAATGCTGCAGCAATGGGGCTATCAGGTTAAAATAGGCAATACCATCGGCAAAAGAGATTTTACTTTTGGAGGTACCGATGCCGAACGCACGGCAGATTTTCAGATGATGCTTGATGATACCACTGTTAAAGCCATATTATGCGCTACCGGTGGGTATGGCGCTGTTAGAATCATCGATCAATTGAACTTAAGGAATAGTAGAAAACATCCTAAATGGATGATTGGGTTTAGTGACATCACGGTGTTGCATAGCCACTTTCACCAGGTTCATCAAATAGCAACGCTGCATGCTAAAATGTGCGGTAGTTTTCCTAAAGACTGGGCAGCAGCAGATCCTGTTCAGCAAGATGCCATCTTATCTATTCAACAGGGATTAACCGGACATACATTTCAGTATCCTGTTCAGCCATGTTTACATAACCGAAATGGAGTGGCAGAAGGAGTTTTGGTAGGCGGCAACTTGCGTATTTTAGAAAACATGAACGGATCGGCATCCGCTATCGATACTAAAGGGAAAATATTATTTGTAGAAGATGTAAGTGAGCCGCTGTATAATATAGATCGTATGTTTTGTAATTTATTGCGCGCGGGTAAATTGTCGCATTTAAAAGGATTGATTGTGGGGGGCTTTACCGATATAAAGCCCGATAACCCTGCTTCGCCGTTTGGCAGAGATGTGTTTACCATTATAAAGGAAAAGACTGCTAAATTTAATTATCCGGTATGTTTTGATTTTCCTGTTGGTCATCAAAAAAGTAATTTCGCTTTAAAATGCGGTGTAAAACATCGGTTAACGGTGTCGGACATCTCTGTTTCATTAACAGAAATTAGTTAGTTTGCAAGATGAATAAAATACCTCCCTACCTTAAAAAAGGCGATACAGTTGGACTTACTTGTCCTGCGGGTTACATGGAAGCTGAAAAAGCACAGACCTGCATACATACCTTACAAAGTTGGGGCTATGAGGTAATGGTGGGCAAAACATTAGGCAGTAACAGCAAAACTTATTTTAGTGGTACAGATGAAGTGCGCCGAAATGAATTTCAGGCAATGCTAGACGATCCCAATATTAAAGCAATACTATGCGGTAGAGGGGGGTATGGGATTAGTAGAATTATTGATCAATTAGATTTCACCACATTTAAGAAGCATCCCAAATGGATCATTGGCTTTAGCGATGTAACGGTGTTTTTATCGCATTTGAACCGACAGCTAAAAGTGGTGGCATTACATGCTCCGATGGCGGCGGCATTTAATGATAAACAAGCAGACAAAGAATATGTGCAGTCATTGCGTAAAGCGTTGAAAGGTGCAAAAGCTAATTATACTTGTAAACCGCATACTTTCAACAAGCAGGGGGCATGTACTGCAGAATTGGTAGGGGGCAACTTAGCGATGATCGCCCACTTAATTGGCTCGCCTTCTATGTATAATGTAAATAATAAAATACTGTTTATTGAAGACATTGGCGAATACATATACAACATCGACCGGATGTTGATTCAGCTGAAAAGGGCTGGGGTATTGAGTAAGATCAGCGGACTAATTATCGGAAAATTTTCTGATACCCAACCAACTGTTCGACCATTCGGACAAAATGTTTACCAACTCATACAATCACATGTTGCAGCATATGATTATCCGGTGTGTTACAATTTTCCGGTAAGTCATGAAAAAGAAAATGTTGCGTTGAAAGTAGGCGTGGTGCACCAATTAAAAGTAACGACTAATAAGGTTTCACTTCGAGAACTATAAATACGCGCAATAAACCCTCCATTATCAATTACCCATGTCTTTGTTGCAAAAATCACAAATAAGCATCAAAACACCTTTCCTTCTTTTATTATTATTTCATCCCGATTATTATGCCATCCCTTCGGGATTTTGGTCATCAAAGAATGTATATTTTCTATTATTATTTCATCCCTACGGGATTTTGTGATGTTGAATCCGATTATATCATTATCTATAATATCTATGAAATTTTTTATGCCGGTTAATGCAGCTGATATGAAAAATAATGCTCCATCTGCAATACTGTAAACCTATGCAAGGATTAATTAATTAACCTGTAAACTTTTTTTAGGACGTGTCAAATTTCAATAACCCCGAATGGGGTGATATTATAATAGCATTATAGGTTGATTAGCATATTCCCAACCCTGAAAGGGTGACATATTGGGTGCATGCTTAATGCGTATGGTTTGAATCCGTCAAGTATTTTTATCACCCCTATAATTATTTTATCTCTATAATAATATCATCCCTATAATAAAATATGAATACATAATTGTGTGTAATTTAAATGGGATATTATATAGGTTGCTCCTACAGAGCTTGTTAGATCTGGCATTTTTAGGTTGCTACAAACAGGTTGCCCCGAAAGGCTTCTTATGATTCATGCAACAAATCCTTTACCCATTATCAATTATCAATTAATAAGCTGTCTATCTTTTGCTGAAACGCTGCAAACGATGCCAGGTTATTGTGTTCGCCATTTTCAAGGGTAATAAATTCATCGCCTGGCTTAAATTGTTTTTTTAATTGTAAAGCGCTGTTGTATGGAATTACTCCATCGTTTGTTCCATGCAAAATGATTACGGGGGCGGTTACTTTTTTTAGGTATTCGTAAGTAGGAAGCTGATATTGAATCATCCTTTCTGGATACATCCATAAATAACGACGAATAAGTTTTGCCAGCCCTTCATACGGCGTTTCTAGAATCAATTTTTTGCAATCTCTAATCGAAGCCAACTGTGCTGCAATACCTGTTCCGATTGATTTTCCGTAAATAATGATTTGATTGGGTTGGTATTTTATTCTGGCTAATTTATATAATTGCAAAGCTTGTTCATACAAAATTGCTTCGCTTAATTTACCGGTTGATTTGCCATATCCCGGATAATCTACCATCCATACGTTGTAATGATTGCGGGTAAAATGTTGGGCAAAAGGAGCATAGCGACTGATATTGGTTTTGTTGCCATGGAAATACAAAACCACTCCTTTATTGAGTGAATCGGGTACGGTAAATTGAACCAGGTGGAGTTTACTTTCTTCGTCCAACTGAATAAATTGTTCCTTGTAAGGTTGCTGAAAATGATATGTGCTATCAGCAGCAATTGCAACAGGATGAAACAATAATTGTTCTTGTAAAAAATATAAGGCAGTACCTACGAGGGCATAAACAATCAAAACGATTTTTATGATATTTATTATTTTTTTTCGATTCACGCAGCAAAGTTAAGCGCAATTAACAACAATTAGTATTTTAGAATATCTCTGATAAAATTATGGTATTCAGGGTTGGATGGCAGGTTGTTGTGTCCGCCGCCATGTATGCGGATTAAAGTAATTTTATGTGGACTGAAAGACTGAAGCTTTTCACTATGTTGTATAGGGATTAAAAAATCTTTAGTGCCATGAATGATGTAGGTATGGCAGGCAACTTTTTTAATCCATTGATCGGTGGGAAGTTTATAGCGCAATACTAGTTTATGTGGTATAAATGGCGTGAATCTTTCTGCAACCTTAATAAAGCTATAATAGGGTGCATCTAAAATGAGATAGCGCGGGTTATTGTCTGCCGCTATTTTGGTGGCAAAACCACTGCCCAGGCTTCTGCCATACACTAAAATATGATCCTCTGTAAATTGCTCTTTTAGTTTATTGTATACAAATTGCATATCTGCCAGCATATCAAATTCACTGCGTTTGCCGGTACTTTTGCCAAATCCACGATAATCAACCAGAAGTACATCATACTGGTATCTGTAAAAATCCCGGGCATATTTAGCCCAACCTTTTATACTTCGCGAGTTACCATGAAAGTAGAGGATTAAACCTTTGGGTTCAGGAACATAAAAGTGTAAGCCGTTGATACGTACACCAGATGAAACATTAAAAAAAAGTTCTTCAAAAGGCGCATCGTATTTGTACTCAAAATCTTGTGGTAATTTTTCCGGCTTAAAAATAAGTTGCTCTTGTATAAGCCATAACAATACCACCAATGCTAAATACCCTAAAATGATGTATATTAAAGTAAGCGACAAATTTTTCTGATATTAAATAGGTAATATCAGATATTTAAACCATAAAAACAAGAAATCGGCTAATATTTAGTCCTCATGCTCTTCCACAAAAACTCTTTTTAAGTTAAGTTTTGATACCGGTGCAACAATAAGCGGGAATTTTTCTACGGTTACATTGCTAGGATCGAGTCCAAAGCCACGCTCTTCGCCCAAGCTGATTTCTTTTAACCAGAAATAGAGCTTCATTACAATACGCTCAAAAATGGGCAATTCGTTATCTTGACTGAGATATTTTTCCAATACAATAAATTGAAAATCGCCCACAATATTGTTTTTCTCTAAGCTTTCGTAGCGGCTGGTAATGTTTACTTCTTTGTTTTTTACCAGTTCTTCTACCACTTTACGGAACATGAGGTTGATGCGTTGCTCTACCCTGAAGCCTACCCTGAATTCCACGCGAATAATATCGTTCGGAATAATATGTAATACAGAATATTCGCAGGTGTATGGATCATCTAACACATCAACATGTACAAACCAATAAATATCGGCCCTTTTGGGCTTTTTATTCATGATAGAGTAAATGATTTTATGCTCAATTTCATTAGGGTTATTGGCACTGGTCATGTAAACCAGGTGGGTAGAGTATTTGGGAACGTGCTTGTCGTTGCTTAATTCCTGAATCATTGGTATATAGTGTTCTAACCGAACAAACTCTATATACCTGTTTTTGATTTTCCTGCTTCTGAACCATACGTACATTACGGCAAATAAACCACCCCCTACAATCAATGTAACATAACCCCCATGCATGAATTTTTGCAAATTGGCTACAAGGAAGGAGAATTCAATACATAAGTATACAACCAGGTATAAATAAATCCAAAAAGAGAAGACTCTTCTGCTAACCAGGTAATTAGCAAAAAGAATGGAAGTGCTAATCATACACATGGTGATGGCTAAACCATAAGCGGCACCCATGTTGGCCGACTTTTGAAAATACAATACAATACCCACGCAGCCGACGTAGAGCAAAAGACTAATTCCAGGAATGTATAGTTGCCCTTTTTCTTCTGTTGGATAATTGATTTTCATTTTAGGCCATAAATTCAATCGCATGGCTTCACTGATCAGGGTAAATGAACCGGAAATCAACGCCTGACTCGCAATTACCGCAGCTATGGTAGAAATGATAATACCTATTAATTTAAACCAATGTGGCATTAAGCTGATGAAAGGATTAAATCCATTCGCCATTAATTCATGTGGAATAGTTTGACCTAAGTAATTGTGCATTAACCAGGCGCCCTGACCCATGTAATTGAGTATTAAACAGGTTTTTACAAATATCCAGGACACCCTGATGTTGGATTTTCCACAATGCCCCAAGTCGCTATACAAGGCCTCGGCACCAGTTGTACATAAAAATACAGCTCCAAGCAGCCAAAAACCTTTGGGATAAGTAGTTAATAGTTCAATAGCGTAATGCGGACTTAATGCCTTAAACACATCAATATCATCTAATAAATGAGCAGCACCCAAAATGGCAATCATTACGAACCAAATGGCCATCATCGGGCCAAAAAATTTACCAATAGAGGCCGTTCCAAATTGTTGAACAACAAATAATAAGGTAATGATGCTTAGAACAATGGTAATAATAGTATTCTGTTCAATATGTCTTAACGCGGGTAACTGTCTTAACCCCTCAATTGCAGAAGTAACAGTAATAGGAGGTGTAATAATTCCATCTGCTAATAAAGCAGCGCCCCCCAACATAGCAGGGACTACCAGCCATTTTCGTCTTCTTCTAACCAATGCGTATAAACTAAAAATACCTCCTTCGCCCTTATTGTCTGCATTTAGGGTTAAAATCACGTATTTAACGGTGGTTTGAAGGGTTAGGGTCCAGATTATACACGATAAAGTGCCCACAATGAGTTCTTCCGTTATTACCCTTTCACT
>JBIIAP010000089.1:0-9862 GCA_044239855.1 Sediminibacterium sp.
AAGGGGCAATGGATAAAAATGCGTACAAAGCATTGAAAACTGAAAAGACTCCTTTAGTTAATTTCCAGTCAACAAATGTTGCCGTTAGTAATGTGGGGGGTAATTTTCTAGTAAAAGCTACTGGTAAGCTAACCATTGCCGGAACTACTAAAGATGCAGTTGTTGAAACAACATGTAAAGTGAATGCCGATAAATCAATCGCAGTAAACGGCACTAAAAAAGTAAGTATGAAAGACTTTGCTATGGAACCTCCTTCATTTATGATGGGTGCCATTAAAACAGGTAATGAGGTTACGCTTAAATTCGATTTTAAGCTTACCAGCATTAACTAAGTCTAAAGTTATCCATCAATAATTATCCATAGTGAATGATCAATCATCAACGTGCACTCACTCAATTCTAATAATAAAAATATAGTAGTATGAAAATTCAAGTAAAAGGGCTAAAAATAAACATTGGGTTACTCGCATTCGGCATATTGCCAATCTCCCAATACTTACTATTAAGGTCGTTTCTATTAATATTTTTCCTGATCTAAAAAATCCTAATAAAATTACAGGACTAGTTGATATTTGTCTTGCCGGTGTTTATAAACGGTTTGAGATTAATTATGTATTTACAATAGAAAATAATGATCATCTATTGTTAAAGGGAAATCAATCTATTCATTTCTCTGACTTTAACTTAATTACTCCAAGTAAATTAGGTGGGGTAATTAAAGCAAAAGATGAATTACAAGTGGAATTTAAAGACGCTTGGTTAAATATCAAGGATTCATTTTCGCAAAAATAATCCCTGCAATACTAGATTGAAATAATCCAAAAAATAACCAAGACAATACCATAGTTGCGGAAACATCAATCTGGCTGTGGGTCATCCATAAAATGGGCAATAAACCTGTTAAAGCATATACCAGTCCAAATTCAATACCTCTGATAATCAAATGACCATGAAATAGCGCTTTAAATCTATCCCAAAAAAAAGATAATGCAAAGCTGATAATCATAACATGTGAATAGAAAAATAAATCTCTCGATTGATCAGATACAAATACGCCACTTAAGTACTCAACAAAAAATGGAGTAAATAATGGAATATTTACTGCTATAAATAATCCTCCATAAGAAATGATGGATAATGCAATACCCCCACTAAGCCACTTTTCAGCATCAACTTTACTCTGATGTTTTTCATACGTTTACTTTTTGGCTTTTGAAGACGCCAGCTTGTCGTCTATACTTTTTGACTTTTTAATTTTGACTTCAAATTATTGTTTAAATCGTTCATAAGAAGCTCGCTCTAAACTTTCTCTATGACTCGGATGCGCTATTTTAATCAATGCTTTTGCGCGTTGATCCATATTCATTCCAAATAAATTTACTGCTCCATATTCTGTAACTACCCAATGAATATGTCCGCGTGTGGTAACTACTCCAGCTCCCTGTTTTAATAATGGAACAATTCTCGAAATACCTTTATTGGTAACTGATGGAATGGCAATAATTGGTTTACCTCCTTCTGATAAAGCAGCACCTCTAATAAAATCCATCTGACCACCTATACCTGAATATTGATAAGTACCAATGGAGTCAGAACAAACCTGTCCGGTAATATCTACTTCTATGGCGCTGTTGATGGCAGTTACTTTTGGATTTAAACTCAAAATACGTGGATCATTAACATAGCTGATATCTTTAGCCTTTATGATTGGATTGTCATCTGCAAAATCATATAATTTTTTGGTGCCCAGCATAAACGCAGTTACACAATAGTCTTTTACGATTTTCTTTTTAGAATTATTAATGGTGCCATTTAGAATTAATGGAATAGCTCCATCTGAAAACATTTCAGTATGCAGGCCTAAATTTTTATGATTGGTTAAATTTTTAAGAACCGAGTCTGGTATCGTTCCAATACCCATTTGTAAAGTGGCACCATCTTCCACTAATGCTGCAACAATCTTTCCAATTTTATCGTGAATTTCATTGGCCCCCTCAGCATAACTAACTTCTGGCAATGGCTCATCAACCCAAACAGCCGCATCAAATTTTTTAAATGGCACAAAGGTATCACCATGTACACGAGGCATATTGGGATTTATCTGCGCTATAACTTTTTTAGCATTACTTACTGCCGACCGGGCAATATCTACTGAGGTACCTAATGAACAATACCCATGTTTGTCAGGAGGAGATACATGCACAATCGCAACATCTAAGGGCAAAATGCCCCTTGAAAAAAGTAAAGGAATTTCACTTAAAAAAACGGGCACATAATCACCATTGCCTGTATTAACAGCTTTTCTATTGCATTCCGATACAAATAAAGAATTCATGTAAAAGTGTCCGGCTAAAGTTGGGTCATTTAAATCAATACCTTGTTGTGTAATACTTACTAATTCAACATGATGTAATCTTTCTCTTTCTGCTAGTAAGGCTTTCAATAAATAAACAGGCGTTGCAGCGCTCCCATGCACAAATACACGTTGATTAGATTGAATATGTTGTAAGGCTTCTGTTGCTGTTTGGTATTGGTGGGTGTTTAGCATACGATAAGACTATGTGTAATATAATGAGGGCAAAGCTAACTTTTTCTCATAGGTGGTATGATGATTTTATAGATTATCAAATATGAGATATGTCATTTTCTTATACATTTTTTTAATTGTTTCAGATAATAATAACTAAATGTGATAAAATTTCCTTAAAGTTGTGTTTTAGATTGATAAACGATTGCGTGATTAACGATAGCCATATTAACTATTTGCTAGATAAGATCTCATCTCAAAACTGTGAGAAATCTTATAAGGAGCTTTTTATTGCGATGCATGAAAAGCTATTCGATTTTTCATTTGCTATACTCAAATCTAAAGAAGATGCAGAAGAAGTGGTGTCTGATTTTTTTATTAATCTTTGGATTAAGCGAGCCAATATCAAGAAACTTGAAAATCCCAGACTTTATTTATTTGTAGGAGTAAAAAATTATTCGCTCAATAAAATTAAATCGAATAAAAGAAAGGAATTGCCCGAACTAGACCAATGGTCTGCAGAGTTGGGAAGTGTATTTTTTAATCCGGAAGAATTGGCGATATCAGTTGAATTAACCAATAAAATCATGTTGGCAATCAATCAATTGCCAACAAAATGTAAGGTTATTTTTAAATTAATTAAGGAAGATGGCCTTAAATACAATGATGTATCACAATTATTAGACATCTCTGTTAAAACGGTAGAATCGCAAATGGCCATTGCTTTAAGGCGAATTAGACAGTGTTTGGAGTTTAAAAACGAGTTTCCTGAGCTCCATTCACTACTTTCCAAAAAAAATAATTAAACTTTTTAGGGGTAAAGGGTAGATTTGGTTGTTCTTACATTACGAATCTTATACCGTAGTGATGAAAGAAGAACAATTTTGGGTATTATTGTCAAAGAAACTGCTGGGGGAAGCAACTCCTGAGGAGTTGTCTTTATTGCAAGAGCACCTGAATAACAGTAGGGAATGGTTATTGGCTCACGATCAATTGCAAGAGTTTTGTGAATCAAAAGCAGAAGAGTCCACAGTAAAATTGCATCATGTAGAAGATGCTTATCTCAATCATATTAATAGATTAAAGTCTCAGGTAGATGATTTCGCGGAAATTACACAAAATGGGGCGTTCCTTCCAACGGAATCAAGTAAGCATAAATGGTTGAAATGGACTAAAGTTGGTGGAATTGCATCGGTATTAGGGGTATTGGTATATTACATGATTGGTATTGGTATATTTCACTACGACGGTATAGTCGACAATAAATTAAAGCCTGCTCATAATGAGGTAAAAGTAAGTTTTGGTTCAAAATCTAAAATTCAATTGCCGGATGGCACACAAGTATGGATTAATTCTGGCAGTAAACTTACTTATTCTGGTACTTTTAAGGGAAGCCTCCGTGAAGTTTTTTTAGATGGAGAAGCATATTTTGATGTTGTGCCTGATGCAGAAAGGCCGTTCATCGTTCATACTTCCAATATTGATATCAAAGTACTGGGCACTGCTTTTAATGTAAAAGCCTATGATGTAGATAAAAACATTGAGGCAACCCTTATTCATGGCTCTATTGAGGTTGTAAACCGAAGTCAGCCCGATGCTCCAAAAGTAATGCTGAAACCACATGAGAAAATCATATTTATTAAGAATCCTGATCTTGCAGCAGAGAATGATGTGTTAATGAGTGCAAATAAATTAAAAGAAATCAATGCCTCCTCATCTATTTTAATCAAAGCATTGCCTAAAAATATTGCAGATTCTGGAATTCATGAAACTTCTTGGTTGTATAATAAACTGATTTTTGATGAAGAGAAAATGACAGAAGTGGTAACAAAATTAGAACGTTGGTACAATGTAAAAATTCAGATTACCGATGAGCAGATAAAGAATTATAGAATCAGTGGAACATTTATCGATGAAACGATAGAGCAAGCATTGTATGATATACAATTGCTAATTCCATTTAAATATGATGAAATTGACAATATAATAACCATTAGCAAAAAAAAATAAACGGGAAATGTTGCAGCATTTCCCGTCATAACAGTAACTAATAAAACAGACTGAAAAACAGATTATTGCCTTATTAAACTTACAAATCAAAATTATGCAAAAAAGTGTACTTCCAAGTCACAAAATTTGGCAAAGGTTGCCTATCAAAACTCTGCTTATTATGAATTTAGCCATTGTAATTACCTTTTTAACCGTTCTGCAGGTAAATGCATTGCCCTCAATGGGTCAAAAAGTAAATATTAAGTCTAATAAGACTGAAATAAAAAAGGTATTAAAATTAATTGAAAGTGGGGGGAACTATCGATTTTTATATAATTCTGATTTAAGAGACTTAAAGAATAAAGTAGATTTTTCAGCAAATAATCTTTCTATCGAGCAAGCTTTATCAGATTTATTTAAGGGCACTAATCTTGCTTATAAGACTTTGGAAGGTAATTTAATTGCAATTCTATCTTCCAATGAAGTAGAAAAGGACAGGTTGGGCATAGCCGGAAAAATAACCAATGAATCAGGTGAGCCAGTTCCTGCTGCCTCCATACAAATTAAAGGAGTAAATAAAGGAACAATTTCTGATGATAAAGGAAATTTTGTGTTATCGGCACCTGAAAATGCAATATTGATTATTACAGCAGTTGGTTATACTACAACTGAAGTTCCGGTAAATGGACAACAACAAATAGCTGTTCAATTAAAACAATCATCAAGAAAATTAGATGAAGTAGTGGTAATTGGATACGGGAGTTCGCGCAGAAGAGAACTTACTACTTCAACATCAAAAGTTAGAGGGGAAGAATTAGCTAAACAGCCTGTAATTAATGCTGCACAGGCCTTACAGGGAAAAGCTTCCGGTGTGCAGGTAATTGGAGTAGGTAAGCCTGGCGAATCGCCAACGGTAGTTATCAGAGGCGTGGGAACTGCATTAGGTACCTCCAATGTGCTATATATTGTAGATGGGATGTTAACTGAAAATATTTCAAATATTAATACAAATGACATTGTAAGTATGGATATTTTGAAAGATGCATCCGCAACTGCAATTTATGGCTCAAGAGGGGCAAATGGGGTAGTATTAGTTACCACTAAAAAAGGTACAGCTGGCAAAATGACGCTGGAATATGGTAATAATAGTGGGGTAAGAATGGCTAGTAACTTAGTTACAATGGCCAATGCTGCAGAGTATACTAATTATTATCAAGCCACAAGTGGAAGTGCACCGAGCTTAAATCCAGGTTATTCTACTAATTGGTATGATGAAATTCTTCGACCGGCTTTGTATCATAATCATAATGTTACATTTTCTGGTGGTAATGAAAAAGCTTTACATTATTTAAGTATAGGTTATTTAGATGAAGATGGAATTGTACTGAATAATAATTTTAAAAGATTAACAGCTAGAATCAATGAGGAATTTAGATTTTCAGATAAATTGAAATTCGGCTTTCAAGGTTCATTTACCAATACCCAAAATAGAGATGTAAATTTAGGCGCAGCTTATAATGATGCATACAGGGCTACTCCGCTAATTCCTGCTATGGTTGATGGTAAATACGGCAATACTTCATTATATCAAAATGTTGGCAATCCAGTACTCGATTTAAATCAAAACAATTCCAAACAGTTAAATAACAAATTTCAGGCAACTAGTTACATACAATATAAACCCTATAAATGGCTTACCTATAAAAGTAGTTTAGGGGTAGATTTAGGTTATGCAGATGGTAAAATTTATGGGTATAAGTTTTTTGCTGATGCAAACTATTTCACAACACCTGGTGGTAATCAGCAAAGTCCCCAAAGTAATCTAAGTATGAACAGTTCAAAAAAATATTGGTGGGTATGGGACAATACATTAAGTGTTGATCAAAAAATTGGGGAAGATCATAATTTCTCCTTCTTGTTAGGAACTACTGCTGAAAAGTTCAACACAAATGGTATTGAAGGCTTTAGAAAAAATGTACCTGAAAATCAAGATCTTTGGTTTTTAAGTGCAGGTGATCCAAATACATCTACTAATAATTCATTTGCAGATTATTGGGCACATAATTCATATTTTACTAGAATAAATTACAATTTTAAAAATAAATATTATTTAACCGGTTCACTAAGAACTGATGGCACAAGTCGTTTGCCTGCAAAAAATCGTTGGCGTAGATATCCCGCTATCAGTGCAGCTTGGCTTTTGTCGAATGAATCATTTATTAGTAAAATTAAATGGATCGACTTCTTGAAAATTCGTGGAGGATGGGGTAAAGTTGGGAATGAAAATATTCCTACTAATAGTTTTCAGAATACCTATGAGAATGGATATGCTTATGCATTCCAAAGTGGTGGTATTGCGCAAAATGGAATGGTTAGTACGAGAATTGTAGATGAAAATATAACTTGGGAAGAAACAAAAGACATAGAAATGGGATTAGATTTTACCCTTTTCCAAAACAAATTAAGTGGAGAAATAAGTTACTACGATAAAAAAGTAGCAAATGCTTTATTCCCCATTTATATACCTTCTACAGGAGGATCTTCTTATCCGGTAATTGCTAATGTAGCTTCTATTAATAACAAGGGTTGGGAATTAACTTTAAGTTGGAACGATAAATTGTCGGAAAAAATTGGATATAAAATAGGTGGAAATATCACCAACAATAATAACTTGGTAACAAAAGTAAATTTCCCATCAACAATTATTGATGGTGGAATCGGTGCCAATCAATCTTATACAACTGTTACTAAAGAAGGATTACCAATAGGCACATTTAGTGTTTACCAGGTTTTAGGGGTATTTCAAAATCAAGAGGAAATTAATAATTATAAAAATAAAGCTGGAATCATCATTCAAAACACTGCACAACCGGGTGATTTTAAATACCAAGATGCAAATGATGATGGAAAAATTGATGACTTGGACAGGGTTAATGCAGGGGCATATCAACCCAAATACTTTTATAATTTAAATTTTGCAATTAATTATAATCAATTTGAATTAAGTGCCGATTGGTATGGCGTATCTGGTAATAATGTCTATAATGGGAAAAAAGCATTTCGTCAAGCATTAAAAGATAATGTAGAAAAGGACATTGCTTATAAACGTTGGGTTCCAGGAAGAGGTATCAATGATGAACCTGCAGCTAATGGAGGTAATTTACCTGCATCTACTTATTTTGTTGAGTCTGGATCATTTATTCGATTAAATAATGTGTCTTTAAATTATACATTTTCGCCCAAGCAGTTGGCAAAATTGAAATTAAGCTCATTGCGAATTTATGCAACTGCTCAAAATGTATTGACATTAAAAAAATTCAGTGGATTCACGCCCGAACTTCCCGGAACACCAACTGCTTCCGGTATTGAAAAGGATGCTTATCCTACTACTAAAACAATTTCTTTTGGAATAAATGTAGGGTTCTAACCATAAAATGAAAATCATGAAATGAACATACAGAAAGTTTGCATATCAACCGAAAATGTTTATAGGTAAACTTCATATGACCATTAAAAAACATTAAATAGATTACAAATGAAAAAAATTATCAATTATATTTCAATCATTCTGGTTCTCAGTATTTTCATTTCTTGTAAGAAAGAATTTTTAGAAGATCATTTGTTGGGACAATCTACAGTAAATACAAATCCTAATTTAGTGAACGATTTAGTTACTGGTGCATACAATAGTTTAATGCTTTCAGAAACCTGGGGGGCACCGGGCGATATTCATGGTTTTGCTTTTATTGGCGCTACAAATATTATGAGTGATGATGCTGAAAAAGGAAGTACTAATTCGGATCAAGCTGTATTGAATGATTTTGAAAATTTTACCCTAACTCCTAGTACCATATTTGTAAATTCTTTATGGAAGGGACATTATACGGGTATTGCCAGAATCAACACAGCACTTAAATTTATTGATGAAGCCAAAAGCTTAACGCAAGAAAATAAAAATACCTTAATAGGCGAACTTAAGTTCATCAGAGCTTATTATTATTTTAATTTAGTAAGAATGTTTGGAGATGTACCCAAGGTTACCAGAGTAGCAAGTAGTCCACAAGATGCATTTAGTGATACCAATTTTGTAACTCGTACCTCAAAGAAAACAATTTATGATAGTGTGATAATTAATGACCTTAAGTTTACTGCTGCTAACACAAAGCTTAAAAGCCAATCTGAAGCAGGGCGAGTAACAAAGGGAGCTGCTCAAGCCTTGTTGGCAAAAGTTTATATGTATTTAGAGAACTGGCCTGCTGCATACAAATATTCCGATTCGGTAATTAAATCAGGTGAATATAGTCTTGTGCCTAGTTATCCTTCACTATTCCGAGATAAAAGTTGGGGCAATTCAGAAGCGGTTTTTCAAGTTCAAACCGGAACTTTCAATAGCAATAATTATGGTATCGTAAATTATACTTTGTGCCAGGGCCCAAGAGTGGGCGGAATGGGAGGATGGAATGATCTAGGATGGGGATTTTGTACACCTTCTACTTCCCTTGTAAATGCCTATGAAGCAAATGATACAAGAAAAGAAGCGACAATTATTTTTATCGACAATTCCGGCGCTCATTACGGAACTAAATTGTGGGATGGTTATCGCTTACCTTCAAAAGATTCAGTAGAAAATTTATATTATAATTATAAAGCTTATACTAGCACAGCAGCTACTAAATATGCAAATCCTGATGATAAGGATCGTAATAAAAATCTCTATCTGTTAAGATATGCCGATATATTATTAATTCATGCTGAAGCAGCAAATCAAGAGGGTAAAACTAGCGAAGCTATTTTTGATATAAACGCTGTTAGAAATCGTGCTGGATTACCTATTACAAATGCAGCAGCAGCTAATCAAATTAAAGAGGCTATTTGGAAAGAACGTCGTGTAGAATTAGCCTTAGAACACGATCGTTTTTGGGATCTGGTTCGTCAGAAAAGAGCTGCACAAGTATTTAAAGCTTTAGGTAAAAATTTCATTGAAGGTAAACATGAATTATTGCCTATACCCGCAGTGCAAATTGCGTTGGCTAATGGAAAGTTAACTCAAAATGATAATTATTAATTATGTGACTGGTGATATTTAATCCAAATTACCAGTCGATAAATATTTTCAAAATAATTTCTATCAATTTTTTTATCACTCAAACCAAAAGTTCATTTAAAATTAAAAACAAATCAAAATGAAAAAAACAATTTTAAACCTGACAGTTGTTTGCTTTTTAGGAGCATCACTTTCTTCTTGCAAAAAAAATTCGGAATCATTACCTCCAATCGGAGGGTTTAACAATGCCAACGAAGTTGCATCTTCTAACTTAGTTGCTTACGTTCCTTTAGACGGTACTG
>JBIIAP010000008.1:0-29735 GCA_044239855.1 Sediminibacterium sp.
AGCGAGGCACATGCATTCTACTGTCATCGCACCAGGTGCCCATAAACACATTAATGGTTTTTTTTCTTAGCAAGGGCTTCAATAGTTCTACAGTGGCGGTATCAACGGTATATATATCCCAATTGGGTTTAAACCAATTTGCATAACTATCTTTTTGAATTGCCGCAACAGCAATATGACCCAATAACATGGGCTCTGTATATTCCTTCGTTATTTCGTGATGAATGATGGGCGTTTTTACTTGCGCATTTACTTGCATGGTACATGCCACTATCACTCCAATGCTTACAACAAAATTCCTCCAATTCATGTGTTTATGTTTTTTGAATGATCAATTACCCATTATCATTTTACAATTACCAATTACTCATTATCAATTATCAATTAACTCCATCTTTTTCTTAAACTCCTTACATATTCGTTGAATAGACGTCTCCAGCGGGGTGTAACGAAATTCGGGAAAACGGTTAAGCAGTTTGCTGTTGTTGAATGTTACTTTTGCTCTTGCTGTTTTGGCCGTTTCTTTGGTGAGCAGTGGATCTTTTCCGGTAAACATGGCTTTTATGGCCTCTACCCTCCAAACAATTGCTGCTAAAAATGCAGTTACTTTTTTATGCGGTGGCCTTTTCTTAAAACCATTGGCAATGAGTGTATAGATGTTTCTATAAGAGGTGTTAACGCCACTAATAATAAACCGCTCTCCGGTAACGGGTGAGTCCATAATCATTTGCATTGCATGCACTAAATCAACCACATCTACAAACCCACTCGATCCTTCGGTATACCATACAAATTCATCATAAGCCGATTTAAATATGGCAGAAGATCCGGTAGTCCAATCGCCCGAACCCAATATGATTACCGGATTAACCACCGCAACATCTAATCCTTCCCCCATACCTCTCCAGGCCTCTAATTCTGCCAGGTATTTGGTTTTACCATATTCGCTGTTACTGGTTTCGGGCGTCCAATTCATAGTTTCATCAATGGGCTTGTCTTGCCGAATTCTTCCCAATGCTGCTACCGAACTTACAAACAACAACTTTTTAACACCGGCCGTAATACAAGCGTTTACCACATTAGCGGTGCCCTCTATATTGGTTTTGTGAAGTTGTTGTCGCTGTTTGGGATTAAAGGAAACTATTGCTGCGCAATGGTACACCTGCGCTACATTCACCAGCGCTTCTTCCAAAGATTGAATGTCTAAGATATCCGCCTTTACCCATTCAACGTTATCGGTGTTTTCAATTACCGGAATAGCCGACCGATAAATGGCCCTTACCTGTTTGCCCTGTTGTGCAAGCAGTTGTAATAAATGTGTTCCTACCAAGCCGGTAGCGCCCGTTACTAATATCATTTTTCGCAGTTATTACAGGTACCACTCACTACTAAATCGGTTTGTACTGCTTTAAACCCTTTAGGTAGTTTTACTTTGGGTACACTTACGTGATCTAAACAAAAAGTTGTTCCACACTCGTCGCAAATAAAATGTACATGATCATCGTGATGATGACCAGTTACACATTCATCCTTGCATAATGCATAACGAATAGAGTTATCTGAAGATGGTATGGTATGAATCAATCCCTTTTCAACAAATGTTTGCAGTGTTCGGTAAATAGTTACCCGATCAAATTCTGTTCCGCTTTTATGCTCAATATCTGCATGCGCCAATGCCCCCGATGTTTGCAGAAAAAAAGACAATATCTTTTTTCTGGAGTCGGTGATGCTCAGTTGATGTTTCTTTAATTTTTCGGTAACCCTATTTTCCATTATCCCTTATTATGGATTGTTGTTAAATATACCATTTACAAAATTACCATTGGCAGATTTTTCTGCTAATAGTGTGCGAATGTCTTGCTTAAGCTTTTCTATTTCGTTTGCTTTTAATCCGTCATAAATTTGACTGCGCACTTTTCCGTCTTTATCTACCAGTGCAAAAAACTGCGTATGAATAAACTGGTCTTCTATTTTTTCAAGACTATTCTTTGGATCATCCAATAAATACGCGGTTCTGGCCATTAAATACAGGCTGTCTTTTCTGCCGGTAACAAAAACCCATTTCTGGTTATTTACTTTTAATGAGTCGGCATATTTTTTTAGCAAGGGCACAGAATCTGTTTCCGGATTGCAGGTATGCGACAGTATCATAAAATCTTGCTCGTCTTTAAATTGATCATAAATAGCTTTCATATTGGTATTCATTTTGGGGCAAATACCTCTGCAAGTAGTAAAAAAATATTCTACTACCGTTACTTTTCCCAATAGGTCTTTATCGGTGAATGGTAGTCCTTGCTGATTGGTAAAGTGAAATGGTTTTACATAACTTATTACCGATAATTTTTTCTTCCACCTATCATTTCCTCTAAATAGAAAATAATAAAACGCCAACACTAAAACCAAAAAAAATCCCAAATAGGCCAATAGCTTCTTATTCATAAAATATATTGTAGGGTAAAGGTACGGCTGATTCTACAAATATTTTGCAACATAGTTGCAAGGTGTTACTTTTGCAGTAGGATGAGACTAAAAATTAATTGGGATGCGTTGGGTATTACCGCTTCGGTAGCTTGTGCCATACATTGTGCGATACTGCCTTTGTTTTTAAGCAGTCTGCCTTTATTTGGGGTAAATATTATTGAAAACCGCGCTTTTGAGTATGGAATGATTGGATTGGCTTTAGTAGTGGGGTTATACTCATTTTATCATGGATTTACCAAACACCATCATAGCTGGATTCCTATTTTCCTGTTTTTGTTGGGTATTTTGTTGTTGTTATTAAAAGTATCGCTTCACGAATGGCGCTTTTGGTTATTGGGTCCTGCGGTAATTTTAATTGTGGTGGCGCACTATCTTAATTATAAATTATGCCGACATCACAATCACGCGCATACCGACGATTGCAATCATTAACTTAAAACCAGCCCCTTTTTCTGAATATAAATACCATGATAAGGGGTATGATGATCATGGATGATGCTGCAATATAAAATCCGTATGTATGATGCATGTACGGTAGCTCATCGAAATTCATTCCAAAAATGCCCCCTATTACCGTTGCTGGCGCCAATAAACAGGTTACAATGGCCATCACTTTCATCACCTCGTTCATCTTCAAATTTACATTACTCAAATAAAGGTCTTGTAAGTTGATCATCATATCTCTATAATTCTCTGCCAAATCATTGGCCTGCATAATATGATCGTGCACGTCTTTAAAATACTTGATGGTTCTGTCTTCCAGCAGTTCACTATCGCTTCGTATAAATCCATTAATTAAATCTCTAACCGGACTTACATTTCTTTTTAAAACGATGAGCTCTTTGCGCAATGCATTTATTTCTGCCAATGATCTTTTATTGCTGCTACGGATGATGATGTCTTCTAAAAATTCAATTCGCTCTCCTATTTTTTCCATCACCAAATAGTAATTGTCTACAATCATATCCAGCATGGCATAACAGAGATAATCGGCTCCGGATGTTCTTAACTTACTCCCGGCAATTTTTAGTTTTTCTCTGATCGGATTAAAAACATCTCTTCCGGCATCTTCCTGAAATGAAAAAACAAATTGATGCCCCAATACAATACTAATTTGCTCTGTTTCTACTGTACCCGTTTTATCATTAAAGTACAACATGTTTAACAAGCAATATAAAACCGGAGAGAGATTGTCCATTTTAGGACGTTGGCCAATACTTAAAATATCTTCTATAATTAAATAGTGAATGCCAAAGTGGTTACAGGCTGCTTCTATATCTTTTTTTCTGATGCCATCAACATTAATCCAGCTGATTTTATTATTATCTCTACAGTCAAATGTTTCGTTTATTTCACTGAATGTTTTTTCAGTAAACTGCTCCGCATTATAATCATATACATGCACATGAATATCAGCAGCCTCTTCCCGAATAGGCGCTGCTGTTGGGTTTACCAAAAAAATGTCGCGCGTTCTTTTGGTATTAAACAAGGATAATACATTAAAATATTTGAAGTATTTATGCTGTGCCATTATTTTTAAAGATAGCGTAAAGCCCGTTTACAAAGGCCTGATCCAAATATTTCTAAATGCAACCGGATTGCCACCATCAAACCCATGATCTTGTAACATAAGCTGCTCTTTCTTTTTATGTGCTTTATAAGATGGAAGTCCAATCCACTCTACGCTGCCTTTTACTTTTACATTGTTTTGTATCAACACACCATTATGAAATACGGTAAAGCGAGCAGAGTCTTGCAATACCCCATCGGCGCTAAATACCGGCGCAGTAAATACCACATCATACGACTGCCACTCGCCCGGCTTTTTGGCTGCATTTACTAATGGAATATGTTGTTTGTAAATACTACCCGCTTGTCCGTTTACATAAGTGGGGTTATTATAAGCATCCAATATTTGCAACTCATAACGACCCATTAAATATACGCCGCTGTTTCCGCGTGTTTGTCCCTCACCGGCAATTTCAGCAGGGCTCTTCCATTCAATATGTAACTGGCAACTTCCATATGCCTCTTTGGTTTGAATACTGCCCGATCCTTTCACAACGTTTAAAACGCCTTGTGCATCTATTTTCCAGCCGGGTTCGGTACCATCGGTTTTTTGCCAACTTTTTGTATCTGTTCCATTAAACAATATAATTGCATCAGATGGCGCGTCGGAATTAGTTTGCCCCGGGGTAACTTTTAGTGGAACCGGTTTCCATAATTCTGTTTTTGCTGCTTCTTTAAAAATACTGTCTTGTTGAGGATCTTTTTGTGCAATCAAACTTTGGGTAACAGCCATACAAACCAGCAATGCAATGAACTTATTTTTCATGTGTTTTTGTTTGTTGTTTTTTAATGGTCACATGGAATACGCCTGATAAACTTTTCGGTTGGTAAGCAACCTTTGCTTATGGCTATTTCATGTGTATTTGTTTATTGTTTTTTAATGGTCACATGGAATACGCCTGATAAACTTTTCGGTTGGTAAGCAACCTTTGCCTATGGCTATTTCATGTGTTTTTGTTTATTGTTTTTTATTGACCTTATGAAATTCACTTATTGGTTATGTACTATTGACATGTAAATTTTATTTTATAGCTCCTTTCATTGGTAGATTTTTTTCTAATAAAATTGAATGTATATAAAAAATATTTAGTCACCTAATGAAAAACCCTTCATAAAAGATTTGATACCCTTCATGATTAAAAATGGCCGTTTCATTTAAAAAATGAAGCGTTTCAATACATTTATTTTGATTTTAATATAAACAAAACCGTTAAATTTTTTTTAAAACAGGTATAAATACGCCGAATTGTTTACTTAAATTACAAATTAATGATGTTTATGTAGAATTGTTTATAATTAAAATTGACGTTAAATATGCGAAAAATTACCCTCTTAATTGGTGCTAATCAGACGGTTTTTAGAGTTGGTTTAAAATCATTATTACAACATGTTCCCGAATTAGAAATAATAGGGGAAGCAAACAGTGCTAAGGTTTTGTTTGAAAAGGCCCTTGCATTAAAACCAGATATTATTTTAACAGATATAGAATTGTTGGTAATAGATGATTTTGGAAATACTAAAGCATTACTGAATCAGTTGCCAGACAGTAGACTTATTGCTATGTGTTCGAGTGTTAAAGACGCTACTATGCTTCATCTACTGGAACTGGGCGTATTGAGTTGTTTAGCAAAAACAGCGGATGAAGCGGAAATTTACGAAGCCATACAAACGGTTTACAGAGGCAAACCTTTTTTCTGTAAAGAGATATTACCGCGACTAAACGAACTATTTACAAAAAAATACACCGGAGGTACACCCAAGTATATCATTGATTTTAGCAATAGAGAGCGAGACATTATGCAATTAATTTGCATGGAATACACCAGTAAAGAAATTGCTGATAAATTATACCTAAGCAAGCGAACCGTTGAGGGGCATAGAACTAAAATAATGCACAAAATCGGCGCAAAAAGTATTGCCCGGATAATTACGTACGCAATTGAATATGGCATTTATAGCACCGCTTCTTAATGCTTAAACGCCAACCTTAATCGGTATGCAATAGCTCGCCGACTCTTGAACGCTTGTATCTGAAGGTGTTGACTCCAAATATTTTTTGTTCAAATACTGCTGATAGCGTTGCTGTTTATTGCCATTGAATAAAAAATACGCTAATCGCAAATCAAGCCACTTTTCAATACTTTTTAATAAACCTATCATATCAATTCTTTTTATTGTTTGATGGTTTTTCTTTCGGGATATATGGATTGAACCATCAACATGTACGAAATAACACTTTCGATGCATTATTTATAATGATAATGGGCAATAAATATACTGATAGTTGTTATATTTATTATATATAATTGGAAATATTTATTAAATTTTATAAATATTTCTTTAAAAAGTGCCGTTATAGTGGTTTTTTTATGGTTTTATTGATGTTTTGTGTACTTACCTGCTTTGCAAACAATGTGGCAGTATCCGATTGCTACATGAAGATTTAGCCTAATTTGTGTATCCTTTTAATTCGGTTTTATATGTTGGCTAAAAAACGCTTTTTTCATACCATTCAGTTATATGCCTGGTGTTTGCTGGTTGCCTGTAATGGCAATACTTCTAAAAACAATGCAACACAACCCACTAATCAACTTAAAAAAATCAATGTAATTGCTTGTACCAAAGGAATGCCTGAAGCAGACAGTACGCTGTATGTACAAGGTGGCGCGACTGCATTTGAGCCTACCATTGAAAACACTACCAATAAAAAAATTCCTGCTGTTGCCAATATGGTATGGGTTCCCGGTGGCACTTTTAGTATGGGTGCACCTAATCCTGTTGGCGTATCTAACGGAGGTACGCATGCCATGGAAGATTGCAGACCCATTCATCGGGTAAAAGTACATGGCTTTTTAATGGATGAACACGAAGTTACCAATGAGGCTTTTGCTGCTTTTGTAAAAGCTACCGGTTACAGAACCATTGCCGAGCAAACGCCTACTCAGGAAGAGTTTCCGGATGCCTCGCCCGAAATGCTTAAAGCAGGTTCTATTGTTTTTTCTCCTCCAGCAGATGCCGTTTCACTCAATGATTATTTACTATGGTGGAGTTATGTACCCGGCGCTGACTGGAAACATCCCGAAGGGCCTAACAGCTCTATCAAAGGAAAAGAAGAATATCCGGTAGTGCATATTGCCTGGGAAGACGCTGTTGCGTATGCTACCTGGGCCGGCAAAAGATTACCCACCGAAGCTGAATGGGAATTTGCTGCTCGTGGCGGATTAACCGGAAACATGTTCGCCTGGGGTAATCAATTTAAACCCAATGGTAAATACATGGCCAATAATTTTCAGGGGCAGTTTCCGAATAACAATTCCGGAGCGGATGGGTTTACAGGTATTGCACCCGTAAAAAAATATCCGGTGAATGGGTATGGATTGTATGATATTGCTGGCAATGTTTGGGAATGGTGCGCAGACTGGTATAGAAATGATTATTACCAAACACTTCAACCAAAAGGCGTTGCCGATAATCCACCAGGGCCATCAGATAGTTTTGATCCCGATGAGCCCGGTGTGAAGAAAAAAGTGCAACGCGGCGGCTCCTTCCTTTGTACCGATCAGTATTGTAGCCGCTATATGATGGGAACCAGGGGCAAGGCCGATTGGCGAACCGGTACCAATCACTCCGGATTTAGATGTGTGAAAGATGTGGTACAGTAATGTCTTCGCGCTTTGTTTCAGGTCGCTCACTACTTTTAATATGTTGTTTAAATACTAAGAGCAGCGGTTTATTAGAGATAAAAGTTAATTGTTCCAAAATCAATATTTTTTAGTTGTTTTTATGTATTTTCAATGTACAACCCGTCTATATGCTTAACGAAATAGTAAATTACTTCAGCACCATTCCCAGCTTACACAGAGCCATTATTCTTGCCGGTGGCATAACTTTTTTCTGGATGATAGAAGGTGCTATACCTCTATTTGGCTTTACGTACAATAAATGGAAACACGCTTCCATCAATATATTTTTTACCGTTACCACTATTGTAATCAATTTTGCTTTTGCGTTGGTAATGGTTAAATCCAGCGATTGGGCAGTTGCTCACCACGTCGGCATCTTAAATTTGGTAGAATTGCCGCTGTGGGTAAGCATGATTGGAGGCTTATTACTGCTCGATTTAATTGGTGCCTATTTCATTCATTTTGTAGAGCATAAAATTAAATGGATGTGGAAATTTCACATGGTACACCATGCCGATACACATGTTGATACCACCACCGCCAACCGCCATCACCCCGGCGAAAGCGTGTTCAGGGCTGTATTTACAATTTTGGGCGTTGTAATTTGCGGGGCTCCTATGTGGTTGGTTATGTTATACCAAAGCCTTAGTGCCGTGCTTTCTCAATTTAACCATGCAAACCTTCGTTTACCGCTTTGGCTAGACAATGCCATCAGCTGGATCATTGTTTCTCCCAATATGCACAAGGTTCACCACCATTATATGCAGCCGCAAACCGATAGCAATTACGGCAATATTTTTTCAATATGGGATCGTCTTTTCGGTACTTTTAACTATACCCCAATTGAGCAAATTCGTTTTGGATTAGATGTATTAGATGATGCTACCGATGAGCAACTGAAATATCAATTAAAAATTCCGTTCGACAATAGCATTAAAACACATTATTAAATGCTGTTTTGGTTGCATCTTTGCACAAAGTATTTGTATGAAGATTGTTGCGATGATTCCGGCACGATATGCTGCTACCCGTTTTCCTGCTAAGCTGATGCAAATGCTGGGCAACAAATCCGTTATTCGTCACACCTACGATAATACCATGGCCACCGGATTATTTACCGATGTGGTGGTGGTTACCGATAGTGATATTATTTTCAATGAAATTACCGGCAATGGCGGTAAAGCTATCATGAGCCTTAAAAACCATGAAAGCGGGAGTGATAGAATTGCCGAAGCTGCTGCTGACCTAGACGTAGACATCATTGTAAATGTTCAGGGTGACGAGCCTTTTGTGCAAAAAGATCCCCTCGAAAAACTATTGGCGGTTTTTACCGATGAAAATGTTCAAGTAGCTTCTTTAATGCAAGTGCTTAAAGAGCAAGCCTTGATTGAAGATCCCAATTACGTTAAAGTTGCTGTTGATAGAAATATGAATTCGCTGTTTTTCTCGCGCAGCGTTATTCCTTATCCCAGAAGCAAAGAGCTTGCCATTACTTATTACGAACATATTGGCGTATACGCTTTTCGTAAACAAGCCCTGCTGAATTTTACCGCCTGGCCTATTACACCATTAGAAGCCGCAGAAAAAATTGAATGCCTCCGCTACCTTGAATATGGCATACCACTAAAAATGGTATTGACCCAATACATGGGGGTAGAAATTGATACGCCGGAAGACTTAGTAAAAGCGGCTAAACTTTTATAGTTTTTCGTATAGGTTGCGCAGTTTTTCGCGGGTCATTGTTTTTTCCCAATCCTTGCCTAAAGCGTTCTCCCACAATGGTTTCATACCCAATGATACATTAATCATGGTATCGAACTGCTCATCAGTTAATCCTTTACAAATACCTTGTGGAATGTCTATATTATTCTTCTCTACCATGTGTTTAAACTCTTTTACACCGGCAGGATAGTATTCTTCCAAATGATTCATTACAATACAATTGCCAATACCATGTTTGGTGCCCAATAAATAACTCAATCCATAACTTACCGCATGCGCTACACCCACTTGTGAATAAGCAATACTCATCCCTCCTGCGTAAGACGCCATCATTAATTGATCATCACACTCTTCATCCCAATGATTTTTATCTACAAATACTTTCTGACAAAGTTGTAGAGCCTTCTCACCATAACTTTTGCTGAACTCGTTTAAGAAGGTTCCTTCTAAACTTTCAATACAATGTATGTAACAATCCATGCCGGTATAAAAACGCTGGTTAACCGGGGCGTCTTTGGTTAATTCCGGATCTAAAACTATCTGATCAAATGGGGTGAAATCGCTGTTCATACCCAACTTACGTGTTGGCCCTGTTAATACCGTTGTTCGGCTTACTTCTGCGCCAGTACCGCTTAATGTGGGTATTCCGGCCTTGTATACACCCGCTTGTTGCACCAAATCCCATCCCTGATAATCGGCCGATGAGCCGGGGTTGGTCATCATTAAAGAAACCGCTTTAGCTAAGTCGAGGGTTGATCCACCGCCAATGCCAATTACACCACTTATCGTACCAAATTCATCTTTTAAAGCTTTAGCCAACGCATCTACCTGCGTAGTCTTGGGCTCATAGGTTACATCTGCTAAAATAACTTTGTCTTTTCCACGCAATGGAATTCTGGAGATCAACGGTTTACCATCAAAAAAATGATCTACTAAAAATATCATAGGAGCATCGCCCTTGCGCTGCGGTGCTAATATTTCATCTAACTGATTAAAACTACCGCGGCCATATACCACGTAACTCACCATTTTAAAATTTCTGAAACTCATATAAGGTGTTTTTCTATTTACAAAGATGCAAATTATTTAATTATGGTACGATTAATTGAATCAATGAGTTGTTTTTATTCATAGTATACCGAGACGATCCAATAGCGTAGTCCTTTGTGTTCGATGTTGCTGTTTGCAAGCTACATTAAATTTTTATTCTATGATTTTATTGGTTATAAGCCAATTGGTTAACCTATCAAACCATGCTTCTTTTGCCATAGAATTATGTAGTCCAAACCCATGGCCTCCATTTTGATAAAAATGTGCCGCTACAGGTATATTGTTTTTAATAAGTGCTTCATAATAACGAAGGCTGTTTAATATCGGTACCCCTTTGTCGTCGGCAGCGTGTACCAAAAATGTAATGGGCGTTTGGGAGGTCACGTTTAATTCATTAGAAAATTTTTGCGTAACCGCCTCACTGGGATTGTTCCCTAATAATTTATTTCTAGATCCAATATGGGTAAATGTTTTATCCATAGTAATTACAGGATAAATTAACATAGAAAAATTAGGACGAAGCGATGTGTTGGTCGGATTGTCGATTACTGTTTCTGAAAACCTGGTTGCGATGGTGCTAGCCAAATGTCCGCCTGCAGAATAGCCCAATACACCAATTAAATTGGGATTTACGCCCCATGTATCCGCTTTCTCTCTAACAATTTTTATAGCCTGCAGCACATCCTGAAATGCAACCAACTCCTTCTTTAAGCTGATGCTATCGGAGGGTAATCTGTAAATTAACACAAAAACAGAAACACCAATGGCATTGAAAGCTTTTGCCGTTTCAGCTCCTTCGTGACCGGCAGCTAACCTGCCATAGCCACCACCCGGACAAATAATTACAGCCGCTTTGGTGGCATTGGGGTGCGATGCGATGTACGGAATAAGGCGTGGTTGGGTAACATTGGCATAGCTAACATGCCCATTTCCAAAGTGTTCAATCTGTTCTTTTACTTGATTAGGAATGCTATTGGGAATGTTACCGGTATATAAATTCATTTCTTGTGCTTCACTAAATTTAGCCAAAAAACATATTAGTAGAAAAAAAATTATATTCATTTGTATGGTTGATGATTGGTTTTTAAATATATCGCCTGCTTTCTTAACCCAGTTTTTGCTTGCTGTATTTTGATGTTCCATCTCCCTTAAAGCCTCCTTACTTACTGCATGCTTTGTAACTCTTTTTGTAACCTAAACATTTCATCTCTTAACCTGGCGGCTTCAATAAAATCAAGGTCTTTGGCAGCTTTCTCCATTAACTTCTTGATTTTTTGAATGGCTTTTTCCATTTGTGGAATGGTAGCGTAAGACTCCTGTTCATCTGCCGCTTTGGTAACAACCAATTGTTCGTCTTGTTGCAGCGCATACGGATTAGAAGGGTCGTATCCTTTAATATCTAATACCGATGTTTGTGCAAATACCTGTTCCTTACTTTTTGAAACAGTGGTAGGCACTATATTGTGTTGAATATTGTATGCGATCTGCTTTTCTCTTCTGCGATTGGTTTCGTCGATGGTGCGCTGCATGCTCATGGTCATTTTATCGGCATAAAAAATTACCGTTCCATTTACATTTCTTGCCGCCCTGCCGGCTGTTTGTGTAAGCGATCGCTCATTACGCAAAAAGCCTTCTTTATCGGCATCTAAAATAGCTACTAAAGAAACTTCCGGTAAATCTAATCCCTCCCTTAATAAGTTTACGCCTACCAATACATCTATTACGCCCAAACGCAGGTCGCGCAATATTTCTACGCGCTCTAACGTATCTACATCACTGTGTATGTATTTAGATTTAATATTGATGCGGCCTAAATATTTGTCCATTTCCTCCGCCATTCTTTTGGTTAAGGTAGTCACCAACACACGATCGCCACGCTTTACGCGGTCATCAATGGCATCTAATAAGTCGTCTATCTGATTTACGCTGGGTCTTATTTCTATTGGAGGATCTAACAAACCTGTTGGACGAACCACCTGCTCTACCACCACGCCACCGGTTTGTTCTAACTCATATTCACCGGGAGTGGCACTTACAAAAATGGTTTGACCGATTATACTTTCAAATTCATGAAAGTTAAGCGGACGGTTATCGATAGCACTAGGTAATCTAAATCCGTATTCTACTAACACGAGTTTTCTGCTTCGGTCGCCACCATACATACCGGCAATTTGTGGAATCGTTTGATGGCTCTCATCTATCACACATAAAAAATCTTTGGGGAAATAATCTAACAAACAAAAGGGTCTGGTGCCCGGTTTTCTTCTATCAAAAAATCTTGAATAGTTTTCAATGCCGCTGCAATAGCCCAATTCGCGAATCATTTCTAAATCGTATTCAACACGTTCTTTAATTCTTGCAGCTTCTTCTCTTTTACCGATCAATTTAAAGTATTCCACCTGCGCCATCATTTCATCTTGTATCTCATGCATTACTTCAACAATCATATCTTTCGGCGCCAAATATAAATTGGCCGGAAAAATAGCAGCGGTATCCATCACGCCAATGCGCTTACTGGTTTCGGTTTCAATGCTTTCTATTTCTTCTATTTCATCACCAAAGAAGGTAATGCGGTAACTGAAATCTACATAGGGTAAATTAATATCAATGGTGTCGCCTTTCACACGAAACGTGCCTCGGGTAAAATCGCCCTGAGAACGATTGTATAAAGCGTTTACCAACGAATGCAAAAAAGCTTGTCGGGCAATGACTTGTCCCTTTTCAATTCTGATAATTCCATTAGCATATTCGGTAGGGTTACCCATACCATAAATACAGCTTACACTGGCCACCACAATAATATCTCTTCGTCCGCTTAGAAGTTGGGACGTGGCTTGTAAGCGGAGTTTATCGAGTTCTTCGTTAATGCTTAAATCTTTTTCGATGTACACATTACTAACGGGCATGTAGGCTTCGGGCTGATAGTAATCGTAGTAACTTACAAAATAACCTACCGCATTTTCAGGAAAGAACTGTTTGAATTCACCATAAAGCTGAGCAACCAATGTTTTATTATGGGTAAGCACCAATGTAGGGCGCTGCACTTGCTGAATAAGGTTGGCAATGGTAAACGTTTTACCACTACCGGTTACACCCAATAAAGTTTGAAATTGTTCTCCTTCATTTACACCATCGGTTAATTGCTGAATGGCACTTGGCTGATCGCCGGCGGGAGTATAGGTTGAATGCAGTTTAAAGGGCATACTGCAAATTACTGAAAAAGCGGGATTGTTGGGGGAGGGTATTAGTTAAATTAAATTGGAACTACTTCTCTTTCATTTGCTACCTTACTAGTTATTTAAAGTTTTTATAAATCAAATAACAGAAAAGATTGTCATTCATCGTATTCAATAATTATATTGTTTATTTACGCTTTAACTTAGTAGGTTCTAACTTTTAATCTAATTGATATTAGAGATTACCTGTTGAATGCTAATTTTCAATACTGGGAGATCTTCAGCAATAATTTGCCAAATGAGTGTAGTATCAATACCAAAATACTCGTGAACAAGAATATGTCTTAATCCAATAATTTGTCGTCACTGAATATCTGAAAAATGTTTTTTGGTTTCTTCGGAAATCATATTGGCAGCTTCCCCAATAATTTCAATTTGTTTAATGGAAGCAAATCGCATCATAGAATTTGAAATAAAATCGTCAAAAATGGAGCCTTTTATATATGATTCTACTTCATTGATAGCTGCTAATATATGTAGAAGTCTTTGCTTGTCACCTAGCGTACCTTTCATATATTAGTTTTTTATCCTTATTTATAAACGGTAAAATATATGAAGAAATAGCATTACTTGAAACAAGGTCAATTTTTTTATGTAGCTGATCTTCAAGATCAAGTTTCATATTTACAAATCCAAGTCCAATATGTTTTGTGTAATCTAATTCAACAAGTATATCTACGTCACTATTTTTTTCGGCATCTTCTCTTGCAAATGAACCAAATAAAAAGGCCCTTATTACCGGTTTCCCCTGAAAGTAATCATGAATTAATTCTATTTCTTCTTTAGAAAGTTTCATGTATTGAAGTTACGATTTTTTATAATAATAAAACAATTAACTACGGGTTCTAATTCTATATATAGCAAACACGTGTTTGCCCCTATGGGGCTTTATTTATTTTTCTTCTTACACCCTTAAGTTATAAAGTTGGTAAACCAATGGGGCATTTGATTTTCTAATCCAATGTAATCTTTGCTACAACCTCGCATCTATTTTGACGCAATCTTTTATCCAATTTGTTTTTCTGAATTTCATTTTTTTACTTTTGAATTTTGCCTTTTTATTTTTTACTTTTTCCTTTTTATCGAAAATATCATCACGGGCGGTTCAAAGTATTGGTTGCGCTCTCGTTGCTCATAAATTTTTCTGACGATATGCATCCCTTTTATAACTTGTGCAAAGGCGGCAAAACCTTGTTTGTCTGTAATGTTTTCTCCTCCATAATCAAAGCCCGGCTCTCTGTCTAAACAAATAAAAAATTCTGTACCCGCCGTTCCCGGTTCTGCTCTTGCCATCGAAACTATTCCTACATCATGCTTCAGGCCTGTTTGCTGTGTGCTCTCATGTGGTATACCTTTTACCCGCTGTGCCAATTCGTTATTGCTCTTCCAAATACCACCCTGTATTAAATACGATTTGGGGGCATTAGAGGGTTGATTATCATTGTGCAATACCCGGTAAAAATTAGCTCGCTCATACCAACCGGAATCTACATAATTTAAAAACGCTGTAGCTGTTTTGGGCGCTTTATCTACATATAACTCCAGGGTAATATCGCCAAACTGTGTTTCTATAACTACTTGCGGGTTGCCCGTTGACTTTTGTTCTTTACAAGCCAACAACAGCAATATAACTGAACAGGCGAATGCTATTTTTTTCATCTGACCGAATGACTGATTATGGAATAATTTCAAACAGAAAAAATTGTGAACGCTGGTAAGCTGCAAAATTATTGTCGGCCACAAAGAGTAAAGTTGGGTGTCCGTTGGGTAAAACAGGACCAAATGTTACCCCTTCAATATTGTCGGTAAACACGCCCAAATCATCCATGTTTAACAACAATTGTTTTTTTACTGGCGTGAATTGATTGTTCTGTATTAGCGATGGGTTGTTGATAATATTGGTTGCTCCTTTTACATTTATGGTAAATACTTTAATGGTACAGGCTAATCTGCCGGTAGAAAAAGATCGTTCTATTATCAATAACTGACCGTTTCCCAAATCTAACATATCGGGTATGCCATTTACTTTAAACGTGCCAGCTATGATGGGGGCGTACGCTACCGGATCTAATTCATACGCATATTGCGCCGTGTTTTTTTGGGTTGCTACATCAAATTTATACAGTCTTACAAACGCTTTGTTGGGCGTTAAATCGGCTTTAGGCCCATCCTCATACAATGGCTCTTCTACATTAACATACAAGGTTTGGTAATTATCAGCAAAGGTCATACCCTCCAGTACCCCATTTTGTCGCGGTCCATTTTCGCTTGCATGCATGTACAAATTTGGCGGTAAGGTAAACGTATCTACCCATGTTCCGTTGGGCTGAATAATGGTAATAGCCGGATTGTTTAACACCGTATCTTTTGCATTTACAATGCGCTCTCCTTCACTACTCCATATCATTTGTTGGGTAAGTGGATTATAACGCAATGCTTCCGGATCGGGTGTTCTTTTACGGTCTTGTTTACTACCCGGATAGACTTGTGCAAATTCATCTTTCAAAAAATGTACCCCGGTAAATCGTACCGTATCTATTTTTTGTTGATTGATTTTTATTCTGGCCGTGTAATATCTTGCCGGATTAATGGCAGACCGGTCATCACAAATCATATAATAGCAATCATTCACTGCATCATATTCTATTCCCGATAATCCGCCCACAGTAGTGCTGTCATACAATACATTATGGGGTATTTCATAAACATCCAACAACTTAATTTTTTGAATAGTGGTTGTTTTGTTTGTTTGTGCGGATACGTTGATGGTTGCCATTAACGATATCGCTAGCCATACCATCGAATATTTTATGCGCATATATGGTTGATGCTATTTATTTATTGTGTTGAAATAGTTGGCTAATTTATTAATTGCACCTGCTGCTACATTGATCTGCTCCTGTGCTTCTTTCCAATCTCTTTGCTCAATAGCTTCTCTTATACCCGGCATGGTTTTTACACCGTAGCCTGTATAAAATCCGGGTGCATATAAAGTGTGCTTGTACCAGCTTCGTCTTGGTAAGCCTGCTGTAGTTAACAATTGTTGTTCTGCCTGATACAATGCTGCATTTATTTCTGCTGATTTTTGTTCGCTTTCTTGTACTTTATTTTTTTTGTCATTTAATTGTTGAGCCGAAATTTCTAATTGCTTTAAGGCATTTTGCAATACTGAAAAATCAAGAAATGGCACTGCAATTGGCGCTTCTTTTATCTGTACATTATATAAAGGATTCCCCGCTAACTGCACTGCTTTAAATGTAGCGGCTTCTTGATCTACCACGGTTTCTTCTCTTAGTTGATCCGTTATTGTCATCAACTCTTTAATGTATCCGTTTACCGTTTTGTGTAATGCGGTAAAATCAAATGGCAACAATGCTGCATCTGCCATTCTCAATACCACCCTACCGGTAGTTTTAGCTAAGGTTACGCCATATTCAAAACCCGGATCTTTAAATTTACTGTAATGATCGTATGAATCATAGATAGAGTGATACTCTCCGCCTGCATCTTCTCCACCATATCCAATATTTAATGACGGCACGCCTAAATGTTGAATAAAAGAAGAGAAGTCTGAACCGGAACCCAATGCACCCATTTCGAATTGTGTTTTATTTAATGCTTCTTTTTTAGCGGCGGTTCCTTTTGCTTCTATGATTTGTTTGGCCTTAACTCTATCAAATACCGTAACCGATTTTTGCGGATCTTTTACCTCTTTACTTATTTCTGTAATCATTTGCTCTAATGCATGTGATCCCTCCACATCTAAAAATCCTTTTGCGTTTCCATCTGTATTAATATATACTACTGCTTTCTTTTTTAATTCATCTCCGTGATCTTCTGCCCACTCGGTTGATCCCAATAATCCCGGCTCTTCTCCATCCCAGGCACAATACACCAATGTTCTTTTGGGTTTCCATCCTGCTTTTACCAATGCGCCGATGGCCTGTGCTTCTTCTAATTCTGCTGCCATACCGCTAACAGGATCATTGGCTCCGTTCACCCATGCGTCATGATGGTTTCCGCGTACAATCCACTGATCAGGAAACTCACTTCCTTTTATGGTAGCAATTACGTTTTGTGCAGGTGTTAATTTCCAGTCGAACGATAATTTTAAATGTACTTTAGTTGATGCCGTGCCACCTATATGATAAGTGATAGGCAATGAGCCACTCCACTCCACAGGCGCTACCGTTCCGCCCAATGACTCTAATAATGGTTTTGCATCATGATAACTAATGGGTAGTACCGGTATTTTTAATAAGTTGGGGGCCTCTAATCTGTTTAATCGTTTAGCCGATTCTGTTGCTCCTACGCCCGGTGTTAATGGATCACCCGGATAAATTACCATGTCCATAATAGATCCACGCTGCACACCATATTCATTTTTAAATGGCCCCTTTGGATACACATCGCCCTGTGTATATCCATCGTCCTTGGGATCAGAATAAATGATACAACCTATTGCGCCATGCTCTTGCGCCACCTTTGGTTTTATACCCCTCCAACTTCTACCATACTTTGCAATTACAATCTTTCCTTTTACGCTTACCCCCATTTTATCCAACACTATATAATCATCGGGTAATCCGTAGTTTACAAATACCAGCTCTCCGGTTACATCTCCATCGGCACTCCAGGCATTATAGGTAGGTAATTGACCAGCCTGTGCAGAAGTACCGTCTTCTTTTAATGCAGGTTCACTCAATAACGCCTTGTATTGCGTTGGTTGAATCATCTCTAACACCCTTGTCTGTGGCGAGGGAAACAATACCTGATAGGTTTCTATTTTTACATCCCATCCCCACTGCTTAAACTTATTGTATATGCTTTGTACCACTTCGTTTCCACCTTTTGAGCCTAAATGATGCGGCACCGCAGCTAATTCTTTTACCGTTTGATCGATTCTTTTTGTACTCAACTGCGCATCATACTGCTGTTCTAATTGCTGCTGTTTTGTAGTTGTTTTTTCTGTAAAACCGCTTATTTTCTTCGCGTTTTGCGCCACACCAATCATACTTACGGATAATAATACTGCTAATAATACCTGCTTCATATAGGTTGATTTTATTGGGTGGTGGATTAATTAAAAAGTGTTGGATGTTTTTCGTGCCAGTCCGTTGCCTGTTGATATGCTTTGGCCGCCAATAATATATTCGCTTCGTCGAATAAATTTCCGATAAACGTTATACTGGTGGGTACATTCATCCTTTTATCGAAGCCGGTTGGTACACAAACTACCGGCTGACCGGTTAAGTTGGTGATGGCAGATTGATTGCCGCTGCCCCTGGTGGGACAAATTAATACCTCTACCTGTTGCATGGCTGCGTGTACTTTTTGCATCAATACATAGCGATGTCGGTTGGCGTTTATATATTCTACCGCGGGCATTATCCGCCCAACTCTAAATGTGTTGGGCCAATCAAACACACCCTGACGGGTCATTTGATCATCTATGTTGTTTCTGGTAAACTCATCAAATGCAGCGGCCGCTTCTGCACTAATTACGGCGTCCATTATATTGAAGGAATAAACGCCACTATCCGGAAATACAATTGGAATAAGCGTTACACCCATGGCTTTAAATGTTTCCAATACTTTCCATTCGTTTCTGTTGGTGTCGGTTATTTTATCGAAATAATTTTTAGCGTAGCCGATTTTTAATTTTTTGATGTCAGCCGATGGTCGGTAATTAAACGGTCTGTTTACTGCCGAGGGGTCTATGCCATCGGTACCGTGTATGTAATTAAATACTACGGCAGCGTCTTCGGCGGTTCTGCAGATGGGGCCTACTTTATCTAAACTCCAGCTTAATGCCATTGCGCCCGATCTGCTGATACTGCCAAATGTTGGTCTTAGCCCTGTTGCGCCGCAGGTAGATGATGGAGACACTATAGAACCCCATGTTTCTGTACCAATAGCAAAGGGAACCAATCCCGCAACCGTTGCAGATGCCGATCCGGCCGATGAGCCCGATGAACCCTGTGTAAGATTCCATGGGTTTTTGGTTCTTCCTCCATACCAAAAATCGCCCATGGCTAATGCACCGAGCGTAAACTTAGCAATCAATACCGCGCCGGCTTCTCTTAAACGGGTATATACATATGCATCGGTTTCTATTGTTTGGGTTTTATATGGTGCTGCACCCCATGTGGTGGTAGTGCCCTTTACTGCAAATAAATCTTTTAAACCATAAGGAATGCCATGTAGCAGCCCTTTATATTTTCCGGCGGCAATTTCTGCATCTGCCTGTTTGGCTTGTTGCATAGCCAGGTCTTCTGTTAATGATATCAGGCATTGTAAGGTATCGCCGTATTGTTTCACTCGATCTATAAAAAATTGGGTTAACGCTACCGAAGTGATTTTTTTAGACTTAAGTAAATAAGCCAGCTGTTCTATAGAATAAAACGCTAAGTCTTTTTTATTTTTGGGCAACGCACATTTTACTTCTGGCCATTGAATAGCCGCCTGCTTGCTATTCAACACCATACCGGGTAAAACCGGATGCTGATACATGCTCATCGGTACACTGTTGTTGAGTGTTTGTTGATGCATCATTTTAAAGAGGAGTACATTTTCTTTTACTCCATCGTACATAGTGTCTATTTCTTGTTGGGTATAATTCAGGTCAAATATTTTGGCTGCTGAAACAATATCTTTTTTAGATACCGTGTCTTGTGCGGTAATACTTACTGTAATGAGTGAAAATAGTACATAACCAATTATTCGCATAGGATGAATTTTAATCTGCTATTGATTGAAAGGTATTGCCCTGAGTAATATCGCCAGTATCAAATCCTTTTTTAAACCAGTACATTCTTTGTTTGGAGGTTCCGTGTGTAAAAGAATCGGGCACCACATTACCACCACTTTGTTGTTGCAAACGATCGTCTCCTATTGCGTTGGCTGCATTGAGGGCAGATTCAATATCTCCCGGCTCCAGTATTTTTCTAAGCTTATTGGCATGATGTGCCCAAACACCTGCTAAAAAATCTGCTTGCAGCTCTAGCTTTACCGATTCTTTATTGTATTCCGTTTCGCTGAGATGATTGCGCAGCTCCTGCATTTTGGCCGATGTTCCGTTTAACTGTTGAATATGATGACCGACTTCGTGAGCAATTACATACGCCATTGCAAATTCTCCGGGTGCATTAAACTTTTCGGTTAATTCTTTAAAGAAAGATAAATCGATGTACACTTTTTGGTCTGCCGGACAATAAAACGGACCCGTTGCGGCACTTGCAAAACCACAGCCCGATTGCGTTTGGTCTGTAAACATCAGCAATTTGGGTTTTACATAACGATCTTCATTGGCATTGTAAATAGAATCCCACACATCTTCTGTTAAACCCAATACTACTTTAGTAAAGGAAGCCAAGCGCTCTTCATCGGCTGGTCGATTTACTGATTGTTGTTGTTGTTGTGGGGCAATAATTTGGTTAACCACATCGGATGGGTTGCCACCCATAAATACATAAATTAATGCAATGATAATGGTGCCGACCCCTCCTTTTAAGGCAAAGCCACCCATTCCTCCTCCACCTCTGTTGTCTTCTACATTATCACTTTCTCTGTTTCCGCTCCAGCGCATAGTTGTTTTTTTGGTTGATGAATTGAATGCTGTAAATAAATAACAAGTTAACTGATTTTACGGAATGTAAAATAAGGTTGCACCACTTTAAAGCCGAATGGAAGCGCTTTTATTTTACTTCCGCTTGCAATACAGCTACTTTAGCTGATAGTATATGAACTATTAATACAGCAAGGATGATGTTGAACGATAAGCCAATAGTAAAAAGCAGGGTACTCAATAATATTAAATACAATGGATAGGTAAACATTAACACCCCAAATAACACCGAGTCATAAAAAACGGTCCCGGCTGTTTTGGTCTGAACAAATTTTTTGATGGTTGAATAATAAGGCAGGTGGAGTATCTTACCGAACTTAGCAAATAGCTCAACCGGTGTTTTTTTATTTGTTATAATGGCGGGATGCGCCGATACTAGCTCTTCTATTTGACTTTTTAATTGTTTATTGAAAAATAAATAGTTTTTAGATTCTTCTTCATATGGAAAAAGCGCAGATGCGTTTATTCCATTTCCCGCATTTATCAGTACGGTTTTACCAAAACGGTTAAATGTGTCATAAGCCAATGCTATGGGTAAAATTCTCAGCGGTTGCGGTGGTTTGGATCTGTAAGCAATTCTGGCGGCTCCCTTTTTAAAGGGTTGTATGTCATTGGTATTCAAACAAATCCCTTCAATAAAAATAAGTACAATGCCGCCATTTTCTAATATTCGTTTGCTTTCGTGAAACGCATATTCATTTAAATGTAGGTTTTCTTTTCCCTCTCTTAACCTATAAATAGGAATCATGTTGAGGAACTTAAGTAAAAACCGATGAAGCTTATTTTTAAATGCATCTCCACGTGCTAAAAAATGCACTTCTTCTTTAAAAAATGCGCCAATTAATACTGCATCTAAAAATGAGTTCGGATGATTGGCTACTATTAACAAGGGTCCTTTTTGCTGAAATGCCGCTTTGTTCACAACAAATAGCTTTTTACAAAACAGCCAAATGGCGGCGCTGATAATTGGTTTAATAATAGAATAGATCAATGGCTGGGGGTATCGTTTTTTCTGACGATCAATATCGGGGATTTTTTTTAGACAGGCATAAAATAATTTGATTTTTTTCGGTTTTGCTTGTTTTTATTGCATTAAGTGCTTCTTTTTTTGATGTTCTGCCATTTAAAATACAAACCGGCTATTTCTTTCAGTAATTCATTTAGTGGTGGGCAAAAAATAACCCCGGCCTACTATAACCGGGGTATTTGTTTTACTACTACTAACTAACCCATCCAAAAAACTATTTTTTCTCTGCCTTTTCAGCTTTGCTTGGCTTCTCTGGTTTTTCCGGTTTTTCTTCCGGCATTTCTCCGTTTTCATCAATCACTTCCGGTAATAAATCTGCAGCAATCTTTGCTCGTATTTTAGCTTCAATTTCATTGGCTAGTTCGGGATTATCATGCATCAATGTTTTTACCGCTTCTCTTCCTTGACCTAACTTGTTGGTGTTGTAACTGAACCAGCTACCGCTTTTTTGCACAATGCCTAATTCAACACCCATATCTATAATTTCTCCCACTTTACTAATACCTTCTCCAAATACCAGGTCAAATTCTGCCGCTCTAAATGGTGGCGCTACTTTATTTTTAACCACTTTTACTTTAACCCTGTTTCCTATTGCCTCATCACCGTCTTTTATCTGTGTCATTCTTCTGATGTCTAATCTTACAGAAGCATAGAATTTTAATGCATTACCCCCTGTGGTTGTTTCAGGATTTCCGAACATTACGCCAATTTTTTCTCTTAATTGGTTAATGAATATGCAGATTGTTCCTGTTTTGTTAATGGTTGCAGTTAGTTTACGCAATGCCTGACTCATTAAACGCGCATGTAAACCCATTTTACTATCTCCCATCTCTCCCTCTAATTCACTTTTAGGAACCAAGGCTGCTACTGAATCTATCACAACCACATCTATTGCGCCTGATAATATTAATCTGTCTGCAATTTCCAGGGCCTGTTCGCCATAATCCGGCTGCGATATCAATAAATTATCTACATCTACTCCCAATTTTTGCGCATACACACTGTCAAATGCATGCTCGGCATCTATAATAGCACACATGCCGCCTTTCTTTTGTGCTTCTGCTATAACATGTATGGCTACCGTTGTTTTACCGGATGATTCCGGTCCGTATATTTCTACGATTCTACCTTTGGGTAATCCCCCTACGCCTAATGCCGTATCTAAACCTATTGATCCTGTAGAAACTACTTCTATGGGCATTAAACTCTTTTCATTCATCATCATTACACTGCCCTTCCCGTAGTCTTTATCTATTTTGTCGATCGTTAATTTTAGCGCTTTTAATTTTTCTGCGTTACTCATTTGGTTAGATTTTATGGGTCATTAATTGTTAGTGCTGTAAAACTAATTACAATTTTTAAATTAAACTAATTTTTTTAGTATTTTTTTGCTAACTCGTTTAGTTTTTCCTTCCTCCTGCTAAATTATTGTGTTTTTACACATAAAAAACAGGTGTTTCTACTTGATTTTAGTCTTTTTACACCCTTTTTTACCCCTTTTATGCTGTTGTGTGCTTTTTCTGGTTTTCTATTTGGTTTACCATCCTATTCCATAATCTTCTCCATTATTAGAAGAACCACCCCATATACTGCCATGCTTTCTATCTAAATATATGGCATTGATTGGCCCGCTGGTTCTATCGCCTACACTTATTTTATACCCCATTTTCTTTAATTCCTCTTTGGTAGCTTCGGTTGTTTTGTTGGAGAGTAGTAGATCGCCCGCTCTTGGCTTTCTATCGTTCATTTTGGTACCCCCTAGCGACAACCATAATTGGTTACTGTTTACATTAGGCGCTTCACAGGCTTGCTGAACCGTCATGTTAAACTCATGCATATTTAAAAAGAACTGTAACAGGTTTTGGTCTTGTGTATCTCCTCCTTGTACTGCAAATGACAAATAGGGTTTTCCGTCTTTTAATGCCATAGATGGCGTAAGGGTTACCCTGGGTCTTTTACCGGGCTCCGCCACATTAAAAGGATTGATTGATGCGTCTAAAACAAAACTTTGCATACGCTGACTCATGCCCACTCCGGTATTTCCCGCAATACATGCAGGCAACCATCCGCCGCTAGGCGTAATAGACACTACCCAACCCGATGTATCTGCCGCTTCTACACTGGTGGTGCCACGCCATAAACGATCCATATACATTTCTTGCGCTAACCTGGCGGTTGCAGTACTATCGTGTGCAGGTACAAAATTTCTTTTTTGCAGGCTATCTGCTTCTGTTGCTCTGCTTTTTAATAATTGAATATACGGGTTGGTTAATCCTTCAAAAGGATAAGGATCGCCGGGTAATATGGCCGCATTGTTTTTAAGTGGATCAATTAATTGTGCCCGCTGTTTTGCATACTCCTTACTTAATAACCCTTTCATCGGTTGATGGCTTGGTGCATATGCCGGATCGCCATAATAAAAATCGCGGTCGGCAAAGGCTAAACTCATACTCTGATAAACTGTATTGATGTATTTGGGCGTATTATATCCCATCGATTTAAGGTCAAAATTTTCCAAAATATTTAATGCTTGCAGCATAGATGGCCCTTGCGTCCATTGCGATAGTTTATATACTTCTACCCCTTTGTAATTAATGTGCATCGGCTCTTCTTCCTTTACTTTCCAGTTGGCTAAGTCGGCCTTGGTTATTAATCCGCCTTGTTCCTGCGCACCTCTTACAAATTCATCGGCAATATCTCCTTTATAAAAGCGATCATACGCTGCTTGAATAGCTTGTTTGCGGGTTTTCTTCTGCTTCAATGCCTGCTGTTCTGCTTCTACCATTTTAGTAAGTGTTGTCAACAGATCTTTTTGTACAAATATTTCTCCGGCTTCCGGTGCTTCTCTTTTCTCTCCTTCGTGGGTTAACAATACTTTTTTGCTATATGGCCATTGTTTTATTCGTTCTTTTCCTCTTTCTATACTATTGGCTGTTTGCGCTTCTATAGGGTATCCTGCTGCTAATTGCATGGCTGGAGCCAATACCTGCTTTAAACTCATGGTGCCATATTGGGCTAACATGTGGCAGATTCCGCCAGGTGTACCCGGTGTTACTGCTGCCAAAGGACCGTACTCCGGAGGAAATTGATATCCTTTGCCTTTAAAATAATCGGCCGTTGCTCCGGTTGGTGCTACTCCCAATGCATTTATACCGATTACTTTACCGGTTTTGGGATTGTATATAATGGCTTGTGTTTCTCCTCCCCAGCTTAGTACATCCCACATAGTACAAGTTGCTGCTAACATTGCAATTGCTGCATCTACCGCATTTCCTCCCTGCTGAAAAATGATGGATCCTGCGGTTGCCGCCAATGGCTTACCCGTGATGGCCATCCAGTGCTTACCATGCAATGGCGGTTTTTGAGTGGGTTGCGCATTTAATCCAGCACAGATGAGTGCAAAACAACATAAAAAGCTTATGGTATTGCTGATTTTTTTGATTGCTTTGTTCATTGGAGAAGGGTTGTTTGATTTATTAGTTTATAACCGATTAAGCCGATTTTTGTTGTCTGTTGATTAGTCTAAACCTTTGGAAAAATTAGATGGCTGACCTAATCTGACAGAACGTTGAGTCGAGCGAAGTTTTATTCCGGCGAAGCCGGCGAAATTTGAAAAATTGACCGGATTTTGACCAATATAGGGTTGATTTTGATCTTTTTTGCTTGATTTATCGTTATTTGTTGACTTGTACATATCGACTGGTTGTTTAGCAAAGTGATTGTTTTTTTAAAGACTTTCCAAATCTTAATTGGCAATGAATTTATTAAATTGTGTATATCTGTTGTAGTATTAAATACTAATACATTTATATAAAATCAACTATTATTATTACGGCTGTTAATATCGTGATAACTTTGTTATACACAATGTTACATTCAATATTTTAAGCTGTTATCCACTAGATTTTAATATGATATACACATTAATTTTCTTTGTTTTTCTATATTTAAGTTCTTTTTACACATTTCTATTATATTTTAATCACTTTTGTATTATTTAGGAATTCACAAACTTTTCACTGTGCATTAACCTGTATAATTTCCGTATATTTTCCATTTATTTCTCCTGCTTTCCAATTTCTTTCTGACTTATACTTCTTCTTTTCACATGTTTATTTGATTTTTTGTTAATTTTCCACTGACTTTCTTCCTTATTCACACCATATTGTGTATAATTTTTCCCTTATTTTTGCTATCCCTTTAAACTATGGGAACTCATTCTTTAATTTATCTTATATGTCTGTAATTCAAAGTATTCGCGACAGAGGCACTTGGATCATTTTTGTAATTATTGCTTTAGCATTAATTGCTTTTATTTTACAAGATGGTGCTCAAAGAGGAGGCTCTGCCTTTTCTAATTCTTCCGTTATAACCAAAGTAAATGGTGTTGAAATTCAAAGAGGTGATTTTGAAGATAAACTTAAAAATGCTGAAGCTATGTATGCGAGTCAAGGCGCAACCAGAGATCAGCTTATTGGTAATGTTTGGAATCAGGAAGTTGAAAAAGTATTATTAGAACAAGAATTTGATAAATTAGGTATTACAATCTCTTCAAAAGAATTGAATGATTTATTATTTGGTCAAAATTCTCCATTAAGACAAGAATTTACAGATCCGAATACAGGTGAGTTTCGTGTAGATGATGCTAAGAAAGCATTTGCTCAAATAAAAAAGAGTAAAAATGCTGAACAAATTAAAATGATCACTACTGGTTATATTGAACCTGCTATTGAAAATGGTAAAAGAAATAAATATCAAAATTTATTAATTCAATCTGCATATATTCCTAAATGGTTAGTCGAAAAACAATCAGCAGATAATAGCAGTATGGCATCTGTTTCATATGTTTATGTTCCTTATAGTTCAGTAGCTGATACTTTAGCTAAAGTTTCTGATGAAGAAATTAGTACTTATGTAAAAAAGCACGCAGTTGAATTTGAAAAAATAGAAGAAACTAGATCTATTTCTTTTGTTAGTTTTTATGCAGGACCATCTTCATCCGATTCAATTAATGCTTTAAATCAATTAATGGAATTATCATCTGATTTTCAATCTACAACTGATGCTAAAGGTTATTTAGCTAAAGTTGGTTCTGAATTACCTTTTTACGACAGTTATTTTGGTAAGAGTAAAATGCAGATGAGCTTAAAAGATTCTATTGTAAAAACTCCTGTTGGTAAAGTATTTGGTCCTTATATTGATGGTAACAATTATGTTTTAGCTAAAATGGTAGGTATTAAACAATGGGCTGATAGTGCTTCAGTTCGTCATATTTTAATTGCTACTGTTGATCCAAGAAGTGGTCAAGAAATTCGTCCAGATTCAGTAGGTAAATCTTTAGCTGATAGTATTGATAGAGCTATTAAATCTGGTGCTGATTTTAATACTCTTTTAGCTAAATATTCTGATGACCAAGGTAGTAAATCAAAAGGTGGTGTGTATGATTATTTTCCCCAAGGTCAAATGGTAATACCTTTTAATGATTATGCTTTTGATAATGCAGTTGGTACTAAAGGAGTTGTTAAGACAGATTTTGGTTATCATGTAGTTGAAGTAATAGGACATAAAAATGTTAGTCCTGCCTATAAAATTGCTTATTTAGCTAAACCTATTTTACCAAGCAATGAAACTATTAGTTTAGCTAGTAATTTAGCTGCACAGTTTGTTGCCGACAGTAAAAACACTAAATCTTTCAATGACCAAGCTAAAAATAAAAATTACCCTATTTTATCTGCTACTGATATAAAAGCCAATGATTTTACTATTAATTCAATTGGTAATTCTAGATCATTAGTCCGTTGGGTTTATGAAAAAAGCGAAGGATCGGTATCTGAACCTACAGAAGTAGGAGATATAATTATTGTTGCCCTTATTTCTTCTATTAATAAACCAGGTTTATTAAGTGTAGCTGAAGCAAGGCCAACTGTTGAAGGTATTGTAAGAAATGAGAAAAAAGCTAAGATAATTATAGACACAAAAATTAAAGGATCTTCTCTTAATGAAGTTGCTGCTTCTACTGGTTTTCCAATTGGTCGTTTAGACAGTTTATCTTTCGGTAACAATTTTATTACCGGTTTAGGAAGTGAACCAAAAATTATTGGAGCTTCATTTAATAAATCATTATCTAGTAAAGCAAGTTCTGCAATTGCTGGTTCAAATGGTGTTTTTGCTGTCCAAACAATTGCTGTTGCTGCAGTTCCTTCTTCATTTAATAATGCTGCTCTTTCTGAATCATTATTACAATCACGCAAAATGACTATTTATAGAAGTGCAGAATCTTTAAGAAAAGGTGCTAATATTAAAGATCTTAGATCTACTTTTTATTAATCTTTTATTTTTATTCTATTATAAAGCCCGGTTTATCCGGGCTTTTTTTATACATACTTATAGATTCTATTTATCTTTATACTATGAATGAGATTATTAATAAGGTTTCAGATAGTGGTTTAATTAGTCTTGATTTAGAAGAATTTTATCCTAAAGATTCAGATATTGCCCTGTTTGATTTTACCGATTATTTATTTATGGGTCTGATTTTAAAAGAAAAAGATTTTAGAACTGCCTTACAAAATTTAGATTTATCCCTCTTTCAAAACAAATATGTTGCAGTTACATGCACTAATGATGCTATTATTCCTATGTGGGCTAATATGTTAGTAGTTTCTACCTTAAAAAGTTCCTCTAAATCTATTTTTTTTGGAAATCTTAATTCTGTAAAAGAAGCTATATTACTTTCTAATATTAATAAAATAGATGCTTCTCAATATTTAGATAAACGTATTGTAGTTAAAGGTTGTGGCGATTTACAAATTCCTGAATCTGCTTATATTGCTATCACTTCCCTTTTATTACCTTTTGTAAAAAGTATTATGTATGGTGAACCCTGTAGTACTGTTCCAATTTACAAAAAAAAATAATTATCTATTTTTAACTTCATTAAATCTAACATCGTAATCATTTCTCAACGTTCCAAATAATCTATCCCATATTAATGTATAAAGGCCATAATTTCCTTTATAAAACTGATGATGTTGATTATGACTGATAGACGTGTTGATCCATTTACCTATTCTAGTTTTATTAAACCCTTTAGGATAAATTTCATATCCCAAATGTCCATATATATTATATATAATAGAAAATAAAAAAAACACCGTCAAATGTGTTATATGTATTGGAACGGTAAAATAAAATATTAAAATTATTCCTTGTTCTATAATTGCTTCAAAAGGATGAAATGAATATGCTGCCCAAGGCGATGGATTGGTTGATTTATGGTGTATTAAATGTATATATTTAAAAATCTTCGGATAATGCATGATTCTATGTATAAAATAAAA
>JBIIAP010000090.1:0-9758 GCA_044239855.1 Sediminibacterium sp.
ATTATTTTTTTGAAAGTATATTTCATATAAAAAACTTTAAAATTTTAGAAGTTATTTCACAAAATTATCAGCATTATTATCCCAAAACACTTTATTTGGAGCAATTCCTATATTTTTTTGTGTTGGTGCATTTTGGTTTCTGTTAACATACACTGACGGGTAAAAGTTGGACCTTGGGAAAAAACCTGGAGTTGAAGTAGATTTCACAGGCTGCATATCCGAAGGATAACCAGTTCTTCTATAGTTATTATATGACTCAATTCCATTACCCCATAGAGCAATATAATACTCTCTCATTACAATTTCTAATTGTTGGTCAACAGATGTAGCTGCATCAAATTCTGTTAAAACTAAATTAACATAAGAATTAATTGCTGTACTTGAAGGCATTAAACTAGAAGATACGGAAACATTAATGGTGGCAGGAAAACCAAGCACTTTATTAATAGATGCTCTAATTCCATTTTCAAGTAAAACTTTAGCACTACCTGCTTCTGTGATACCCATTTTTAAAGCAATTTCAGCTTTAATAAAATTTGTGAAAGAAGCCAACCAAATTGGGGCAATTCCAGCACCTTTACCACCCATTTCTAGTTTAACAGATTTACCTTGGCCAGCATCAAACTCACCACCGGCAGGATAAACTCCCCAAGTAGTTCTTAGATTAGCATCTGGAGGAATACCTGAATTATCACCATGATCTCTACCCCAATAACCTGATCCAACTAAGCAAAATGGCGTTTTATCAGGAACTGAAGGATAATGACCTGGAACATTTTCAAATGCACAAGTACAACTTTGTTGGTTAACATCAGCATAGTTAGTTCTTTGTCTATAAAAATAAAATCTTCTTCTAGGATCCGTATTAGTTACCACACCATTTGTTTTCTTAGCGGCAACTGTCCACAAGAAATAGTTTCCAATAAAATCTCCTGCATTACCTGTTGCAGTATAATTAGAAGTGTAATGAGGGTGACGAGAATCTGGTGAATTAATATTTGTAGAATATTTAAATTCAAAATCACTAGCTTGATCTAAAATCAAGTTGTTTTCAGTTAAAAGATTCTTTATTTTGGAAGATGCAGAAGTGTCTACTAATCTAATTTGCGTGTAGAACTTTAATTTTAAAGTGTTAGCAATCTTAATCCATTCTGTTGTGCTTCCTTTATAAAATAAATCATTAGCAGGACCAGTAGCAGCACCAGATTTACCGAAATCAGCAATCGCAGAATCGAGTAATGTAAATACACCTGCATAGACTTTATCGCCTTTTGTTATTGAAGGGTTTAAGTCCAATTCACCTTTTGCTGCTTTATCAAAAGGGATATCACCAAAATAATCTACTAAAGTTCCATAAGTAAATGCTTTAAGTACTTTAGCGATACCTGCTTGAACAAATTTCTTTTCTTTAGTTGCTAGATCAATTGTTTTATCTGCATTAACAATAACTCCTGTGTATGCAGTAGACCATACGCCATCAAATGAGTTGGCAGTATAACCATTGTTGTACAATGGACCATACCATTGATATTGTCTGGTTAAAGCACCTCCGAAATCACCGATATTATTGTAAAAATCAGCAAACTGAAGTTGCACTGTATTTAATAAAAGATCAACGTTAGCCGTAGTTACATCGGGGCCGTTGGGGCTTTGTACCAGGGAGTCTAATTTTTTATTGCAAGAACTCACTAGTGCAAAAACACTGAATATAATTAATAATTTTTTCATCTTATAACTTTTTTAGAAAGTGATTCTAATACTTGCACCAAATCTACGAGAAGATGGTCCTGTGAAAAATTCCATTCCTCTACCATTTCCTACACCTAAACCATTTGTTTCAGGATCAAAACGAACATATTTAGGAAAATTAGGTGCATTATACCATAAGTTAGATCCTGTTAGTGTAAAAGAAATTGATCCAAATGGAGTTTTCTTATAAAGGCTTTCAGGTAATTTATATGATAAAGATGCTTCTCTTAAACGTATAACTGTTGCATCGTAAATACCAGCTTCATCACCACCGCCACCACCGGCAACAGTATTATTAAAGTAAGCTTGCGTAGCAGAAATTTGAATATCATTAGGAGTACCATCTGCTTTTACACCTGGTAATATATAAGACGCTGCTCTATCAAATTCAGTGTCTTTGGTTACGCCTCTGCCTAATAATACACTTGAAGTAGCGGAATAAAATGCACCACCCTTAGTGTAATCCCATTGCATTCTAAATGATAGAGATTTATAACTTAAATCAGTAATACCTGTTAACTTGTAATCTGGTGTTGGATCTCCCAAAACACTAATTTTATTGTCAACTAAATAGTCTCCATTAGCTTGAACAATTCTTTGTCCATTAGCATCACGGGCTACTGCGTACCCTTTAATCACTCCTAAAGGCTGACCATTAATTGCAAAGTTTCCTAAAGTTGTGTAACCAGAAAAGTTAATTTCAGATAAATCAGCAGGTAAATCAGATACCATGCTTCTATTTCTAGAGAACAAACCATCTATTTGTAATCTCCAGTCCTTACTTCTCACTAAGGTATATCCTAAGGCAATTTCTATACCTTTATTGGTGATTTTACCTGCATTGATTGTTTGAGAAGAAAATCCAGTAGAAGGATCCAATGGTCTTAATAAAATTTGATCTCTAATTGTTCTTTGATACACAGTAAAATCTAAACTTAATCTATTATCCAAGAATTTACCTTCTATACCAGCTTCAATTTCATTTGATAATTCTGGTTTTAAATTAGGATTTGCAACTCTGGTAGGTAGTTTGTTTGAATTGATTGCGTTACCATTTCTATCAATAAAATCTCTAGTGCTAATGTTTAAAATTCCTCTTGTTTGATAAGGAGAAGGGAAATTAGCACTGGTTGAGTATCCAATTCTGGTTTTTAAATAATTGATATTTTTGTTTCCCATTAGCGCGCTTATAGCAGAAGTTGGAATAAACGACAAACTTACACTTGGATAAAAAATACTTCTATAATCTTTTTCTAAAGTAGAAGTCCAGCTATTTCTACCTGCAACGGTTAAATATGTATGCCCCTTATAACCCATGGTACTTTGCAAGAAACCAGCAACTGTTTGTTCTTTAGATTTGTAAGTTAGATCTTGACCACCTTCAGAATAAACGTCATGTGTAACAAAGTTTGAGTGCATAAGTAGTCCATAAACTAATTGATCTCTGCTTAAACTACCAGTTTGAGAATATGAAATCTCTCTTGAGTTAAGACCTCCATCAAAAGAAAAATTCAAATCACTATTAATGTCTTTTTTGTAATTCAATAATAATGAATGATCCCAAATAGAATTTGTACCAGTAGAAGTTCTCAAAATTCCTGTTGCGTAAGAATCTCCACCTTTATGTTGTGCATACATTGAATTCTCGGTGTAATTGTCTAAACCAAGTCTGTAGGATAAATTTAAATTCTTAAGCAGCTCATATGATAACGCAATTTGACCATAAAAACGATTGGTCTGATTTTTTGTAAAAGCATTTCTCAGCGTCCAAATAGGATTCTGTATATCGTTAGAAGAACGATAGTATACATGAGAATGATCCAAAGGATTCTCCCATGGTAAATTCATTAAATCTACCGCAGTAGGAGTATATAATACATCTCCATATAAAGAGGTTACTGTAGAACCACTTCCAAAACTTGTACTTGTTGGAGGTGATGTAACATCATTCACTACAAAATTAGCTGTAGAATTCAAAGTTAATTTATTAGATAATTTAGCAGTTCCACCAAAACCAAATGTGTTTCTTGTAGCGCCATTACCTTCAATAAAACCTTTATCATCTAGATAACTGTAATTCATGTTATAACTAAAATTATCTTTATTTCCTTGCACATTAACAGAAGTGTTATTTACTTGACCATCTCTAAAAAAGTTTTTAACACTATTATAAAACTTAAACTCATATGTTTTACCTACAAACTCAGGAAACGCATTGTTTAAAGCAGGTCTAGAATAAGGATGTGCAACTTTAGTTGGAGGATCTGTAAATTTAGCACCCCAATTACTAAAGAATGTTAATCCAAGGCTCAAATCAAAACCACCTCCATAAGAAGTATTGTATTCAGGAATACTTGCAACTTGGTTAACGAAGTTAGATTGGGTAACAGTAATCTCCTGTTTGCTTCTAGATTTAGCACCAGAACCATTTTTTGTAGTAATCAAAATTACCCCATTAGCACCTTGTTCACCGTATAAAGTTGTTGCACTTAATCCTTTTAGTACACTTACATTTTCAATGTTGTTGGGATCTATATCAAAAAAACGGCTGGTTTGTTGATTGCCATATACAAAGCTACCTTGTTTGTTGGTATTTCCACTAAAAGGAACCCCGTCGATAACAAACAATGGTTGTGATGAACCAGTAATGGAATTAATACCACGAATTTGAATATTCGTACCACTTCCCGATAAACCACTGGTACCCTGTATGTTTACTCCAGGTGCTTTACCTGATAATACACGAGCAAAATCAGCTTCTCCTCTTTGCTCTAGATCTGCCTTGCCTACGGTTGACACTGCATAACCCAATGCTTTCTTTTCCTTTTTTATACCCAATGCAGTGATTACCACCTCATCAAGCGATTTTGTTTCATTACGCAATTGAATGGATAATGTAGCAGAGGCATTTGCTTCTTTTTTCTCGTAACCTACAGCTGAAAACACAATTTTTGCGCCTTGCTTTACGGTAAGGGAAAAAGAACCATTTTGATCAGCACTAACTCCATTTTTAGTGCCTTTTTCTACAACAGAAGCCCCAGCAAGAGGATTCCCTTTGTCGTCTGTTACTTTACCGGTAACAGAAGTTGTTTGAGCCGAACCTGTTGCTAAGACCAACAAGAAAGCGCAAAAACTCATCATCAGTTTTTTTCTCATGTTATTAATTAATTTTAGGTAAGAAAGCCTTTTATCAGGCTATTTGACCATCTAAGTAACAAAAAAGCTCCATTATTTCCTTAACATTCTCTTAACTTTAAGGTTTTTTTAAGGTTTTTTTAAGGTCTAATACTTGATTGGTAGCCCTTTCACGATTTTTTCCTATAAATTGATGGTAAATAATAAATTACATATGATTCATATATATATTTTGTGTTATTTAAACTTCATCCATTGTTAATCAAAAGTTAACTGCCAAAATAGCGGAACTTTTGCCAAAATTTAATTTTGAAATGTGACCCATTATTGTAATTTAGTGCTAGAATTTAATGGGTTAGTAAGTAATGGGGCCAGCAGCAATGTTGGCCCTTTTGCTTTAAATGAATTCTTTTGAATACTACACTATGAGTAAAATTAAAACAGCTTTTTTTTGTGGCAATTGTGGATATGAAAGCACCAAGTGGATAGGCAAATGTCCTACTTGTAACGAATGGAATACTTTTACGCAAGAAGTTATTCATAGTGGTGATGCAAAAGAAAAAACTACCTGGGACGATTATCCGGAAAACAAAAGAATCAACAAAACCATTGCATTAAATGATGTTGCTGTTTTAGAAGAAAAGAGAATCGTTTCACAAGACTCTGAACTAAACAGAGTGTTAGGTGGTGGTATTGTTCCCGGCAGTTTAGTTTTAGTTGCAGGTGAGCCCGGCATTGGTAAGAGTACGCTGTTTCTACAAAACGGTTTACTCATGAAAAATTTACGGGTGCTATATATCAGTGGAGAAGAAAGTGAACAGCAAATAAAAATGCGCGCCGACCGTTTAAAAATTCATAACGATCAATTCTTCTTACTTACTGAAACAGATACCAACATCATCTTCAAAGAAATAAAAAAATTAAAACCTCAATTAGTAATTGTTGACTCTATTCAAACCATACAATCAAATTTAATTGATTCGGGTGCGGGCACCGTTTCTCAAATCAGAGAATGTGCCGCTTCTTTTCAACGATTTGCTAAAGAAACCAATACCCCTGTTTTTTTAATCGGACATATTACTAAAGATGGAACTATTGCCGGGCCTAAGATTTTAGAACATATGGTAGACACTGTTTTACAATTTGAGGGCGACCGACATTATGCCTATAGAATTTTACGTACCCTGAAAAATAGATTTGGGAGTACTTCCGAATTGGGCATTTACGAAATGAGCAGTGAAGGAATGCGCACTGTTACCAATCCTTCTGAAATATTAATTGCGCAAAGAGAAAATGGGTTGAGTGGCAGCGCCATTGCTGCAGCATTAGAAGGTATGCGCCCTTTACTGATAGAAGTGCAAGCTTTAGTAACCACCAGTGTTTATGGAACCCCACAAAGAACGGTAACCGGTTTTGATTTAAGACGCTTACAATTATTGTTGGCCGTACTTGAAAAGCGTGGCGGATTTCAGTTTGGGATGAAAGACGTTTTTGTAAACATCGCCGGCGGAATAAAAATTGAAGACCCCTCCATTGACCTTGCAGTAATTTGTGCTTTACTTTCTTCCTATGAAGATAATCCACTTCCGCAATCTGTTTGCTTTGCCGGTGAAGTAGGGTTGAATGGTGAGATTAGGGCCGTTAATAGAATTGAACAACGCATTGCAGAAGCACAAAAATTAGGCTTCGAGAAAATCATCGTTTCGCGTTACAATAAAAAAAGCTTTGATCCTAAAGCATACTCCATTCAGGTTGTTGCATTAAGCAGGGTTGATGAAGTTTATCAACAACTGTTTTAATGGCGTTTATTTAAATTGCTTTACAATTAATTGCATCGGTTACACCGTGAAAAAACATTCATTATTGCGTTAAATACCTGTTTGTAGCATGGCATTCTCTGTTACTTTCAGGGTATGCAATTATCTGTAAAATATTACCTCAACGCTTTTAACCACTTATTGTTTCCGCACTGCTGCGCTATATGTGGCGCCGATTATATTCATCTCCATGACTTTTTGTGCGTAAAATGCATCCACCAATTACCCCTTACCCGGTTTTTAAATTTGCCCGACAATCCTGTAGAAAAAATATTTGCAGGCAGAATAAAGGTCAATGCTGCAGGTGCCCCATATTATTTTACGAAACAAAGCATGATGCAACATCTGTTGGTTTTACTAAAATATAAAAACAGTAAGGCTTCCGGACTTTTTTTGGGTAATCAACTTGGGCAAGCACTAAGCATTGCCAATAGATTTCAATCGGTTGACTATATTATACCCCTACCCCTTCATCCTAAAAAAGAATATATAAGAGGCTATAATCAAGCAGCCATTATTGGAGAGGGTATTCAACAAGTATGGAATAAACCTTTATTAAAAAACAGCATCATTCGTTTAATCAACACCTCTACCCAAACCCATGAAAACCGCAGTACGCGATGGCAAAATATGGAAGGAATTTTTCATGTTACCCAGCCAGAAATTTTACGCGATAAACACATCCTTTTAATTGATGATGTAGTTACAACAGGCGCAAGCCTGGAAGCCTGCGGTGCGGCTATTTTAAAAATTCCGGGCACTACCCTCAGCATTGCTTCTGTAGCTTATACCATTTAAATAATTGCTAACTTAACTCAACAAAAGCTGCCTATTTTCGTTATTAATAAAAACAAACTTATGAAGCATATATTAATTGTTGCGACAATCATCATACTCAGTTCTTTTACATTGCCATTTGGCAACACCATACACTCATTTAAAGTAAAATCAATTGAAGGAAAAACAATCGATTTTTCATCTTTTAAAGGAAAAAAGATTTTAATAGTAAATACAGCCTCTCAATGCGGATATACCCGTCAATACGAAGCTTTACAAAAAGTATATGATCAGTACAAAGATAAATTAGTGATTGTAGGATTTCCGGCCAACAACTTTGGGGGTCAGGAGCCCGGCACCGATGGCGAAATTCAGGAGTTTTGCAAAGCTCGGTTTGGCGTTAGTTTTCCTTTAGCAAGTAAAATAAGCGTAAAAGGAACTGATATGGCTCCTATTTACCAATGGCTTACCTCCAAAGAACAAAACGGTGTATTAGACGCAGATATCAAGTGGAATTTTAATAAGTTTTTATTAGATGAAAATGGCAAAATGTTGGCTTATTTTCCCAGCAGCGTAAAACCCGACAGTGAAGAAATTTTGAAATATATTAAGTAACTGATTGTTGAAGATTAATTTTATGAGAAGAGCGTGTAACTTGCACGCTCTTCTTTATTTTTACTGATATATTAAACCTGTTATGCTATTTTCTGAAGTTATTGGTCACGCTGCAACTAAACAACATCTAGCGGAGATGGTGGAGCAAAACAGGTTGAGTCATGCCCTGATATTTTTAGCTAAAGAAGGCAGTGGTGGTTTACCCCTGGCATTAGCCTTTGCGCAATATGTGGTGAGTTTGCCACCCGATGCGCCGGTGGTAGAAGATCTTTTTGGAGGAATGACTGCCTTAGCACCTGCGCCTGCTTATATTCACCCCGATCAAATTGCTGAACAACCGGCTTTTCAGAGAGCGCATCAACTATTACACCCCGACTTACACTTTACCTTTCCTGTTATTCCCAAAAAATCGGGAGATAAACCGGTTAGTGCTGATTATATTGAAGAATGGAGAAGTTTTTTACAAACTTATCCTTACGGTAATGTTTATGATTGGCTACAAAGCATTGGAGCCGAAAATAAGCAGGGCAATATTACTTCTGATGAATGTAATCAAATCAATCGCCAATTAAGTTTAAAAAGTTTTGAAAGTAAATACAAAGTGTTGCTTTTGTGGATGCCGGAATATTTAGGGAAAGAGGGCAATAAACTACTCAAACTCATTGAAGAACCACCACCCAATACCCTATTTATATTAGTTGCCGAAAATGAAGCATCGATATTGCCTACCATACTCAGTCGCTGCCAGTTAGTAAGGGTAGCTGCATTGGAAGATGAAGACATTGAACAAGCATTAATTACAAGATCAAAAGCCACTCCTGAAGTTGCCAAGCAGATAACAGCCATTTGCGAAGGTAACTATCGCGAGGCCTTACATCTTTTACAGCATGCCGATGAAGATTGGAATAGTTTATTAAGAGAATGGTTAAATGCGATGCTTAAAAACGGGCCGGCGGCACAGGTTAAATTTGTGGAAGAAATAAGCAAATTAGGGCGGGAAAAGCAGAAACAGTTTCTTCGATATTTTAATCACCTGTTAGAACAAAGCATCCGAATCAGGGTTTTAGGGGAAGAAAACATCAAACAAGGCGAAACGGAGAAGGATTTTGCTAAAAGACTCAATAAAATAGTATCGGTTAGTCAGCAGGAAGCCATTATTGAAGAATTAGACAAGGCATCGTACTATATTGAACGGAATGCGAACGCAAAAATGCTGTTTCACGCACTTACCATTAAACTATACCACATCATTCAGAACAAAACCTTAATTTTGAACAATTGATGTTTTTTTAGTATAATGCTAAAATTATATATCATCAGTGGGGAGCAGTGATTGAATTGGTATAGATTGAATGTGCCCCATTGAATAATTATTAACCCTTTTATTTATTTATATGGGATGTGGATCTTGTGGAACAGGTAAGCCAAATGGCTGTAAAAGCAACGGTGGCTGTAGTACTGGCGGATGTAACCGCTTAAATGTGCATGACTGGTTATTGAACCTTCCTTTCAGTGATCCTGAAAGCAGTTGTAAAATTGTAGAAGTGAGCTTTAAACAAGGCAGCAGAAAAGAATTTTTCCGCAACACTACTTTACAATATTTCGAAAAAGGGGAATATGTTACGCTGGAAGGGGTGAATGGGTATGATGTAGGGGAAGTTAGCC
>JBIIAP010000306.1:0-2917 GCA_044239855.1 Sediminibacterium sp.
AAAATATTTTTTAATGCTTTTACAGCACTTGAGTCATTGTCAACGATGATTGCCGTTATTTTTTTCATAAGTAAAAGCTGAATATAATATTTATCAATTTACATATGCGTTAATTTTTGTGAACTACTCATTTAGTTTGTGTCTGCCCCTTTTTTGTTCATAAACAACCATTTTTAATTAAATTATTTGCAACTGTTTAAGCAGCTAAGGCAGTTGGTTGGAATAATTTTTAATACTTTTTGTATAATTTAATGCGTATTTATATAATTATTTCAACATATAAATAAAAATATAATTTCATTTTATTCCCCTTTAAATGATAAATGGGCAGCTTCATGGAGAAAAAGGGTAGCTTCATGAAGTGCTTAATATTCAAATGAACTTTTACCCATCTTTGTTTCGTTACGTTAGCGTAATAGTTGGGGGGGAGTGAGCTGTTTTAAACAGCTCACTTTTTTTTAAGACATATCTAAATATTTGGGTCTACTTTAGCGAAAATTTTAAGTACATGTCTGATATTAAGCTTACTCAATTTTCACATGGGGCTGGTTGTGGCTGTAAAATTTCTCCTGCTGTATTAGACAAGATTCTTATATCTTCTTCCATTCAACCAAATTATCCTCCGTTATTGGTTGGAAACAGTAGTAAAGACGATGCGGCTATTTACGATATAGGCAATGGTTCTGCCCTAATAAGCACTACTGACTTTTTTGTTCCAATTGTAGATGATCCTTACCAATTTGGAAGAATTGCTGCTGCAAATGCTATTAGTGATGTATATGCAATGGGGGGCAAACCAATCATGGCTTTAGCCATTTTGGGATGGCCAATCAATCAACTTTCGCCGGATATTGCTCAACAAGTAATTGAAGGGGGAAGAAGTATGTGCGCAGAAGCCGGGATTCCATTAGCCGGTGGGCATAGCGTTGAAACAACCGAACCATTGTTTGGCTTATCCGTAAATGGCTTGGTATCGGTTCAACAGCTTAAACAAAACAATGCGGCTAAAGAAGGGGATGTGTTGTTTCTGACTAAACCCTTAGGTGTTGGGATTCTCTCCACCGGTCAAAAAAAAGGAGTTTTAGAAGATGCGGATCTTCAAATATTAATAGCCCAACTAAATAAACTGAATAAAGTAGGCGAAGCAATGGGCGCTATTGCAGGCGTACATGCCATGACGGATGTTACCGGTTTTGGATTGATCGGACATTTAATGGAAATGGCCGAAGGCAGTAACTTAGGTGCAATAGTAAACTATAGTAAACTGCATATTTTAGATGCTGCAAAAAAATTACTGGCGCAAAGAATTGTTCCGGATGCTACCTACAGAAATTGGAACGCATACAGCAATGAAGTGGCTTTTGGTAAAGGGGTAGATGTAATGCAAGCCTTCTCGATTTTACCTGATCCGCAAACTAATGGCGGTTTATTAATTGCTGCAGACCCTGCTGCCGTTAATGAAATTCAATCTGTATTTACTGCGTTTGGACTAGCAGATTTTATAGAGCCAATTGGCTGTATGACTGCTAAAGGAGAAAAAAGAATTCAAGTAGAAGTATAACTTATTAAAACACCATATTCCCTTTGTTTTTTATTTGTTCATTGGTTAATTCAACAACCATTTGAACGCCATGTATATTGCGTACGATTTGTTTAATCCAATTGCATTTTTCTTCTTCAACCATTTCATGTTTCATCAACCACAAAAAATCCATGTGCTTAAATTCCGGTAATAAATATTCGCCATCAAATTGGTTTTGGTATAAATAATGTACCAGATTGGTATTGGGTTCTTTGTACTGATACACAGAAAAATAATAGCTTCTGCCTTTTCGTTTTAACACAATTTCAATTTCAGGATTTAGCCTGAAATTGAATCCCAGCTTATTGTTGAGCAGTATACAAAATTGATAATTTTTGGTGGCTCCCGTAATCCCCAGCAATCTGGTTTCTTCAAAAAAACCATCATTCATCTCCTCTACATCAAGCCTTAATTTCATCTATTCCTTTTGATTTTTTAAGACGCCAGCATGGCGTTTCTACTGTTGAATGTTGACTTAAAACTCCACATCAAACTTCCTATCTTCTTTGCCTCTTTTTATCAGTAAAATTGTTTTATCGCCTTTCTTAAATTTAGCAAGTGTTTTCATGTAACTGTTTACATCTACAAATTTATAATCCCCCATTTGCAATAAAATATCATCAGCCTGTAAGCCAATTTTTTGAGCCAATTTACCCGGGCTCACCCCATCGGCTCTTACCCCTGTTCCGCTATACCCATAGTCCGGTAAAATCCCCAGACTTACAGTAAAACGTGTACTCTTACCCATTTGTTGTTCTGCAGTTTTGGTAAAAGGCAACTTGCCTTTATCATTTGCCTGTTCAATTATTTTATATACCATTCGGATGATGTCTTTCTCTCCACTATAATTGATTTTGTCCCAATCGTCTGAAACCTTGTGATAGTCTGCATGACTTCCGGTGAACATAAACAGCACCGGTATATCTTTTCTATAAAAACTTGCGTGATCGCTTGGCCCACTTCCTGCACTATCTATTTTTATTAGCAATGCTCCAGCAACTGATGGAACGATAGAACCCCATATCGGCGAAGTACCATATCCGCCTACTGTTAACTTATGGCTGGTATCATATCTGCCCACCATGTCCATATTGATCATATAGTTGGGAGTGATGCTTGCTGTAGGATTTTCCAGCCAATACTTACTGCCAAATAATCCTAATTCTTCTCCCGAAAAATTAATGATCAGGTAATTATTATTAGATGGTGACTTTTTAATGAGTAGCCTCGTTAATTCAATCAAAGCTGCCGTTCCACTTGCATTGTCATCTGCACCATTGTGTACTGCGTTAAACGTGTCTAACGCGTTTTTATCTTCACCAAAACCTAAATGAT
>JBIIAP010000307.1:0-2901 GCA_044239855.1 Sediminibacterium sp.
CTCAATTGCCATTAACCGGTGGTAATTATAATAATATCTCTTCTAATTATTGTGCAGGCAACGACAGTGTATATCTATTCTTGCAAAATGTATTAGCCGAAGTAATCGATTTATTCCCTTCTGCTTATATTCATATTGGTGGGGATGAAGTAGATAAAGACCCGTGGAAAAAATGTGCGCGCTGTCAGGCTAAAATAAAAGCCAATGGGCTAAAAAATGAAGAAGAGCTACAAAGCTATTTTATTAAAGAAATTGAAAAATTTGTCATCGCTAAAAAAAGAAAAATCATTGGATGGGATGAAATTCTAGAAGGCGGTTTGGCACCCTCTGCCGCTGTAATGAGCTGGCGTGGTGAAGCTGGTGGGGTAGAAGCTGCAAAAATGCATCATGAAGTTATTATGAGCCCGGGAAATCCTTGCTATTTCGATAATTATCAAGCTGGCCCAGAAGGAGAACCTTTGGCAATTGGTGGAATGAATACCTTGAAATCTGTGTATGATTATGAGCCCATTCCGAAAGACTTAAATGCGGACGAAGCTAAATATGTATTAGGTGCACAAGGTAATTTATGGACCGAATTCATTACTACTGCTTCTTATTTAGAATATATGATCTTACCAAGAATGTTGGCTTTGTCTGAAGTACTTTGGAGCCCTGCAGCTAACAAAAATTGGTTAGGATTTAATGAAAGACTTAAATCTCATACCCGTGGCTTCGATCAAAAAGGATTAAATTATAGTAAAGGAAATTTCAAAGTAAATATTAAAACAATTTCCGAAAAAGGTAATCTTCAAGTAGATATGTTTACGGAAGCAGATAATGCTACAATTTATTACACTACTGATGGTAGTACTCCCGACATTGGCAGTACGCTGTATACAAAACCTTTCTACATTACTTCCTCTCAAATAATAAAAGCAGTAACGGTAATAAATGGTTTGGTAATGAGCGCTAAACCTGCTGAACAAACTTTTGTAATACACAAAGGTGTTGCAAAAAAAGTACAATACGTAACTCCTTACAGCACTTATTATCCTGCCAATGGGATTAATACATTGGCAGATGGGATCAAGGGTACATTAGATCATGGTAAAAATTATCATGGGTTTAATGGAAAAGATTTAATTGCTACTATTGATTTAGGCAATAGTCAAACTATAAGTTCCATTAATATAGGATGTATTCAAAGTTATCGTTCATGGATCTTTCTTCCACAATCGGTAAAGTTTGAAGTATCAACAGATGGGTTAACTTTTACTGAGGTTGGAATGGAAACCAATTCCATCCCTGCAACGGAACAGGCTGTATTCTTAAAAAGTTTTAATGCCAATTTTAAAGAACAATTGGTTCGTTTTGTACGAGTAACTGCAAAACAAATAGGCAACTGTCCCAAAGGTCACCCCGGTGAGGGCAAAGCCGGATGGATGTTTGCAGATGAAATTGTTATTCAATAATCAATTAATATAAACAAACGATACATGAAGAAGTATTTACTGATGTTTTTTTTGGTAGCATTTATAAAAGTTAGTGCACAAAGTTATCAACCCAATTGGCAAAGTTTAGATACTCGACCAGTTCCACAATGGTTTACCAATGCCAAATTCGGGATTTTCATCCATTGGGGCGTTTATGCTGTTCCGGGTTATTCAAGCAAAGGCAATTATTCTGAATGGTACCAAAATGGACTGATGAATAAAGATTCTGCCAGAATCAAATACCATCAGCAAAAATTTGGAAATAAAACCTACTACGATCTGGCCGATGATTTTAAAGCCGAATTATACAATCCCGATGAATGGGCTCAATTGTTTGAAAAAAGCGGAGCGAAGTACATCGTGCTTACTTCCAAGCATCATGATGGATTTTGTTTGTGGCCTAATAAAGATGCCAATAAAACATGGGGTTTTGATTGGAATGCTGTAGACAGAGGACCCAAAAGAGATTTGTTGGGTGATTTGTTTAAAGCGGTTCGTAAAACATCTGTTCATGCAGGTATGTATTATTCTTTATACGAATGGTTTAATCCACTTTGGCTAAAAAACAAAGATTTATATACTACCTCACACGTTTGGCCTCAGATGAAAGAACTCATTAATACGTATCAACCCGATGTTTTCTGGACAGATGGAGATTGGGATACAACAGATACTGTTTGGCGTAGTACTTCTTTTTTATCCTGGTTGTATAATGAAAGCCCGGTAAAAGATAAAATAGTCACTTTTGATAGATGGGGTAGCGGTATTCGTTTTAATCATGGCGGCGTATATACACCGGAATATCAGCCTGAATTATCTTTCAAAGATCATCCATGGGAAGAAAGCCGCGGTATGGGTTCTAGTTATGGCTACAATCGCGCTGAAGATGCATGGGATTATAACTCAACGCAATCTTTATTGTTACAGTTAATCGATAAAGTGAGCAGAGGGGGTAATTTCTTATTAGACATCGGACCAGATGAGCATGGCAAAATCCCTCCAATTATGCAGGAAAGATTATTGCAAATGGGCGAATGGTTAAAAGTAAATGGTGAAGCAATTTATGATACCAAACAATGGAAAGTAGCCTCCCAATGGAGTGCAGGTAGAACCGATTACAAACCTAAAAATGGGCATGGTGATCTTTTACTAAAACTAACTATTGAGCCCGATTCCGGCTATGCAGTAAAAGAAGTGTTTTATACATATAATGATCAAACAAAGTCCTTATATGCCTTATTACCTCAATATCCGGTCAATAAAAAAATAGTGCTGAAAGATTTAAAACTTAGTCCAACCAATAAAGTAACCCTACTACAAACCCAACAAAATTTAAATTGGAAACAATTGGGCGCAAATGTAGAAGTGCAATTACCTGAGTTTAACCCGGCAAAAATGAAAACTGGAGAAGCCTATGTTTTAAAGA
>JBIIAP010000308.1:0-2894 GCA_044239855.1 Sediminibacterium sp.
AAGAGTTCAAATACAGAAGCTGTAATATTATTTGCTAGTTGCAAGATTTCCTAGCTCGTTGCTTTGCCATAATTCACAAGTATAAGCGCTTGTTTTTCATAACAGCCTACATGATTATTTCGGTATCCCTTCCATCCTGCCTTTTCAATTAGCCATCCTGCCGGTATTTTATACATGTTCTCAGTTATATGGAATGGAACATCTGGATATTTTTTTATTTAATTCCTTTTTAAAAATACTGTCTCTATGCCCAAAAGCACAATCCGAATAAATAATATTGAACAAATTGATCGGGATTATCAATATCTGGATAAACGTCTTCAACAGTTAGGCGCATCAATTAATAGAATAGATGGATAGCGAAATTGTATGAACATAAAAAAGCTACTTATAACTAAGTAGCTTTTCTCGTAGCCTCAATATAATCGGTTTTTTAATTATTCTCTAAACCCACAATTATTTTATAAAATAATTGTGGGTTCAAAAACACGTGTCATTATATAGACTTGCGCAAATTATTTTACACAAGTAAATGCAAGCATTCATTCATCAAATGCTAACTAACAATTGGCTGTTGAGCAGCAACCCATTCATTAATACCACCGCTATAATTACTTATATTAGTATAGCCATTTTTTACAAGTAATGAGTAACCTATGGCTGCTCTATCACCGCCCTGACAATGGATAATTACTGGCCTGTCTTTTGGTACTTTGTCTAAATTTTGTAATAAAGTTCCAACAAATACATTTTTTGCGCCTGCAATATGTCCACTATTGAATTCAGCAACACCCCTAATATCAATTACTTCAGCGTCCTGGTTTGCTTTTACGGTTTCGATTGTTACCATATTAGACTTTGATAATGTTCCAGTGTATACTTGGCTGATTTTAGCAGCATCCACAAATCCATAAATATTATCTAAACCAATACGCATTAACTTTCTAGTTAAATCATCTATTTGACTAGCGTCTGCCAATAAAATGAATTGTTCGTCATAAGAAACAAACCAACCCATCCAAGTTGCAAAAGAATTATTTCCTTGTATATTAATGCTACCGGGAATGAATCCATTTTGAAAATCAATTTTATTTCTTGTATCAATTAATTTGATACCCTTGTCTGTAGCAGCTTTTAAGTCAGCACTTGATAATTCTTTGATCTTGGGTACTTCGGTTAATAAAGGGCGATTTACTTTATTCAATTCCTTCATTTTTGCAAAATACTTTGGAGGTTCTGGCTGATCTGTCAATAAAAATTGAACAAACCCTGCTTTATCTGCACCATACTGAAATGCCCAGTTTCTTTTTTTCTCATATCCTACCGTGGTGCTAGGCACTGCACCCAATGCTTTTCCACATGCCGATCCTGCACCATGTCCAGGCCATACTTGAATAAAATCTGGCAAGTCAGAAAACAAATTGATCGACTTGTACATTTGTTCTGCTCCTTTATCTTGCGTACCAACTAATCCTGCCGCTTTTTCTAATAGATCTGGACGGCCAATGTCACCAACAAATACAAAGTCCCCTGTAAATAACATGACCGGCTCCTTGCTTGCTGGTGTATCTGTCAATAAAAAACTAATGCTTTCTGGCGTATGCCCAGGAGTATGTAACACTTCAATCTTTAAATTACCAATCATTAATTCGGTGCCGTGCTTTAAACCTTCATGCGCAAATTCATATTCCCATCCTTCACCACCTTCGTCAGACAAGTACATTTTAGCACCGGTTACAGCTGCTAATTCACGAGAACCTGTCAAGAAATCAGCATGAATATGTGTTTCAAAAATATGCGTTATCCGCATATTGTTTTGTTTTGCAATTTCTAAATAAGTATCGATATCACGTTTTGGATCGATAACTGCTGCGACACCAGCTTTTTGACAGCCTATAAAATAACTAGCTTGTGCTAAAGTTTTGTCGTATACGTGTTGAAAAAACATAGTAAATGATTTTATGATTAAAAATTACGAAAACAAAAATAAGACTTATACTTGTTTTATGTTTTCAGAAAACAAAGATGGACTCAATTAAATAAATGGTCGGTGATAAATATCACAAATCATATGTCTATTTATAGGGCAATGATGATTTGTGCAAAATTCAATATTTTTATTTGCCAATAATATTTAACATATCATATAAACCGCCGCCGTTATATACTTCTGTAAGCCCCTGCTGATTAAGTAAAGTCTTTGCCATTCCACTTCTGTTGCCACTACGACAGTAAACTACAACAGGCTTAGGCATTGTGCTAATTTCAGACACTTTAAAAGCAATTTCTTCTAAAGGGATATTTTGCGCTCCAGGAAAGTGCTCTGATTCAAATTCCAAAGGACTTCTCACATCAATTATTGTTGCTGTTTTATTTTTGATTGTGTTAATTAAGTTTTCCATAATTTATTTGTTTTTAGTGCAAGGGCCGATTTTTCAGCCCTTATATTGAATTAAATTGTTAAAATGTTTTATTTATAGCATAGTTGACAGGTAAACATATGCAGCGATATTAAAATTACTCCGTCTTTAGTAGTATACCTCTCAAATACCGCCGCCGTTGGTTCATATACAATTGTAACACCTTTTTTTTACTAGATTAATAAGGCTAGAAACAAAGTCTGCAAGAAAGTGGGTTTCTAATACATACTTAATTTTTGCATTATTTAACTTTGCCTTTTGAATATATGGCTCAACTTCTCTTAATGGATCCACAATAGCAGCTTCTCCATTACTTTCAATGTAGTATGCACCTTGAGCTAAACAACAAGTGTAAATTTGTTGGATTTTCATAATTGTTTTTTAATAGTTTAATAAAATATTTCTATTGCAAATATGAAACTATTAATTGCTATATACAGTGACATTTGTCACGCGTAAGAATATTAATGATTA
>JBIIAP010000091.1:0-9675 GCA_044239855.1 Sediminibacterium sp.
CTCTGAGTTGTTTTTCATATACAGTAAGAGAACTAACCTGATCTTTGAAATATAATTGTACTACTTCATCCCCATCATAATTTCCTGCATTAGTAATGTCAATACTTATACTTATTGTTTGATTTTTATTAGTAGAATCTGGCGATACTATTATATTACTATATTTAAATTTGGTATAACTCAATCCAAAACCAAACGGATATAATGCTCCGTAAACATTTGTTTTTCCAAATCCATTTGGCCCATCACCTGGTTGACCTGCATGCGCACCTGGTTTATACGGGAAATTATATTCAAGTTGACCAACAGATTTAGGAAAAGTCACAGGAAGTTTACCACCTGGATTATAATTTCCCCAAATAACATCAGCAATTGCATTGCCGCCGTCTTCACCAGGAAACCAGGCTTCAATAATAGATGGCAAATATTTATTGGCCCAATTGATAGTTAATGGTCTTCCATTTATTAATACCAATACAATTGGTTTACCTGTTTTAAATAATGCTTGTAAAAGTTTCAATTGATTTCCGGGTAATTCTAAACTTGTTCTACTTCTACTTTCACCAACCAATGCTTCCGTTTCACCCATCACTGCAACTATTACATCATTCTGTATGGCAGCTGCCACTGCAGCATCAATTTGTTTTTGTTCCTTGAAACTGGTTTCTAAAGGATATAACTCACTTTCAGGCCAATTGTCATCTGCTACTTCGCATCCCTTTTCATAACTAATTTGAAGGGATTGTTGACTAGCTAAATTATTGAATCCTTCCAGTACAGAAACTACCTGAATGTTATTAGGGCCATATCGGCTCATAGAATGTAATTTGTCATCTGCAAGAGGTCCGGTAATTAATATTTTTTTAAAGCGACTGTTTTTAATTGGTAATAAGTCGTTTTCATTTTTCAAAAGCACGATAGATTCCTTACTTAAAACTTTAGAAAAAGCCTTTGCTTCTTCATTGTTCACTATTTTATCTGCGTTATTAGTATCTATTAATGGTTGATCAAACAATCCTAACTTAAATTTCACCCTCAACACATCTGCCACTCTACTATTCAATGTTTTGGAATCAATTTCTTTATTACGCATTAATTGCCTCAGGGGAAGTATGTAATTGTCTGGAGCATCAAAATTTGTTCTAACATTTAATCCTGCATTAAAAGCTTGTTTAACTGCATCTACTTTATCTGAAGCAACATGATGTTTGGTATTTAGGAATTCTACCGCATCACTATCAGAAACTACATAGCCATCAAATCCATATTGTGTTCTAAGTAATTCGGTTAAAAAATAATAACTACCAGTTACTGGTTCTCCATTCCAATCGTTATAACTACTCATCACACCCATTGGTTTGGCTTCTTGAATTACTCTTCTAAATGGATATAGAAAAATGTCGTGTAATTCTCTGGGCGTTACATGTGGATCTGTTCGTGCATTACCGTCTCTGCCACCATTAGGAACGCTATAAACGGCAAAGTGTTTGAGTGTAGAAGCTACTCCTTCTTCCTGAACGCCTAAAACAACTTGTTTGCCTAACTCGGCTACTAAAAAGGGATCTTCACCAAAACATTCTACCACTCTTCCCCATCTTGGATCACGTGCTAAATCTAATATTGGAGTATATACATTGGTGTAGCCTAAAGCCTTAGCCTCTCTACCAACAATATGTCCCACTTTGTTAATTAACGCTTTATTCCAGGTACTTCCCAGAGCTATTGGTGCAGGAAGAAGTGTAGCCCTGTCATGTGCTAATCCATGAATTCCTTCATTGGTAAAGTCTACAGGTATGCCCAGCCTTGTTTCTTCTATAAACCATTTCTGCATCGTATTGATAGACGCAGCATGTTTGCTATAAGGAAAGGAAAGCGTAGTGAAAGTGCTTTTTCGAAAAGTAGTATTATTTAAATGTTCATCAATATTACCAATACCATCCTTCCATATTGCAGTTTTCCAATTTTTATTTGGTAGCGTATCTTTAAGTACCCGGCCATATCCATAAAGCGTGGCGAGTTGACATGTTTTCTCCGCTAAATTCATTTGAGAGAGTAGATTATTAATTCTCTTCTCTGCTGTTTGTGTCGGATCCTCAAAAATATCTTTGATTCCATTTTTATTAAAATCAATCCAACCACTATGATAAATCACCTTTTGTTGCTGACTGTAAATAGATGAATTGTTGATAAAAATGAATAACGTAATAAAAATTATATAATTAAACTTCATGTATTTAAGTCGATTTTCGCTTGCCTCTTGAAATTGGCTAAGCATCTTTTTAGATTTTCGTTAATTATGTATACGAATTAGTTATTAAATCTATTTGTCTATAAATTTGATTAGTTGATAAATCCTTTCATTAAAAAGCCGCATTTTATTCGTTAAATCATTGTACCAACTGAATTGAATGTCTAACATTCCTTTATTAGAATCTTGATTAGATTGATCTGCAGATTTATCGTTGGGATCATTGTCTTGATACCTGAACCAATGCCAACCTACACAGTTTTCATTAAGCATTAGTTGAATACAGAAGTTTTGATAATGAATACCACGATCTGCCTGAGTTTTAACCAGCCAACCTGCCCCAGACATATTAGCCATTTTAGTGTCTTCCCCTTTTGTATAAAACTCCGTTATAAAAAAAGGTTTCTTCATTGCCAACCACTGCTTACTATGCTTGTCTGACAAATCCCAAGCACCATAATAATTAATTGAAATCACATCGATATATTTTTGAGCTGCCAATAAAACAGCATCATTGTTTTTAGCCGAAGCGTGCAACCTACTACCCAAATACAAATGATTAGGATCTGCCTGTTTTATCTGTTCATTTACTTTTTTAAAATAAGTTTCTGCTACAAATCCTGAGAAGATTTTTTGCTGTTCCTTACTAATTTTTTCAATATCAATTCCGTTGGAGGTCACCCATTCTTTTGCTGCTACATATCCTTCATCACTCTCATCATTTAAGGCTAAGAAATCAGTTAATAATTCACTTTGGAAGGGCAATTCATTATCTGAAAAATATCCCAATAAATTTTGGTCAGAAAAATACTCTTTATATTCATTTAATTTTGAAACTAAATAGTTATCAAAATTTTTGGAAAACACAAACGACAAAATCGGATAATCCTTCGTTTTATTTTTTTTCTTTTGAGCGTATCCAGCTAATAAACTTAACTGTATAGTATATGGGAAGCCTTTGGAGGTTTTATTGTAAGATAGAATAGATTTAAGGTCAGACCATGAACCTGCGGTATTAAAGCTGAATTCACCTAAATTTTCAAGTGTTGAGTTTATCCAGTTTGAATTGGAACCAAACTTGTTAATTAAAAATTGATTTAATTCAGTAGAATTACCGGGACGGATACTATTTACTCCTTTAGTAATAAACAAATGTCCATGCGGATCTACCATCCAAAATCTCCCTCTTATTTCCTCTGTTCTAAAAAAACCGGTAGCTGTGGTTGATTGTGTTTTATCGCCTCCATATTCACAAACAATATCAGGCGTACTTATTTTAAAACCATTTATTTGATTAATGGTATGCGAATTAAAAATTTTCCAATCAGCGTATTGAATTTTTTTATTCGCATCTCTACTCCATACTTTAGCCGCAACATCTATAGAGTCTGTAAATGTCATTTTTTGAGCAACAACAATATTAACAGTAAATAATGCTGTAAATAATAAAAACAATTTCATCGGATATCTGATTTAAATTACCTAAAAATACAACCCTGGTTTAAGGATTTACAGTAATGACAAATGTTTTGATTTTAACTTTTTGGTTTGACGCGCCATTATTGCTTGCAACAAAAACAACTTTATAATCTCCAGGTTTAGTAAATCGATATCTGTATTGTGTAATTGGACTGTTCGTTACATTTTTAATTGGCACAGCTTTATCAGGCAGTGCTAAATTTGGATAAAAAGCATTGGAAATTGCCCAGTCTTCTGAATAGGAAGCTGTTAGTGTACTTGTAAATTTTAATTGGGTAGAAGAGGTGGCCCAACTATTTAATGTATTAGCTGCTTTAACAATCTTCCAAACAGTGCTAACTGTACCACCTGGAACTAAATTATAATTCACCTGTGTACCATCTGTATATTTATTGTAAAATGAAAGACTACCAATGGTAATACCATTAGCTCCAAGGGCACCAGTAGCATTTCCTTTGTATAAAAAAGCGATATAAATTGGATTATTAGGATTAGAAATTAAATCATTAATGGTGGCTTCACCCGAATTATAAAATAATGATGGAGTGCCTGATGTGGGTATAGTAAATCTGTTAGTGATATCTACCCAATTAGCCTTATTAAGTGTGGCAGAGTCAGCAGAAGTTGCGACATTTAAATCAGGTGAAGTTGAGTAAATTCCAGTAAAATTGGTAGAAGCTACTACTTTAAAATTTCCTGAAGCTAATGCAGCAATGCCATCTGCATTATCAACACGTATTTGAAAACTCAATTTCAAAGATCCATCATTCCTACTCGTCCTATCTCTGAAATCATAATTATATCCATTTTCACCAGAATAAAAATAAATCACATCAGGATTACCAGATACATTAAATTTCACTGAATCTTTAATGGTATAAATCCAAGCAGCAGGCAGTTCAGTAGTTACTTCGAAATCTAGATCTCTTACTTCTTCTTTTTTGCAAGAAGCAAATAATATCACTAATAAAGATATATGTAGAATAATATATTTTTTCATTTGTATATAATTATTGTTTTTTAATGGTTGCATGAAATTGGCTTTATATTCAATTCAGTTGTTACGGAAACTTGTATATAGTTCATTTCATATGTTTCTTTTAATTTATTACCAACCACTGTTTTGCCTCATAGCCCCATTTACGGATAATTCAGAAGATGGAATCGGTAAAAGTGTGTCCCGCAATGAAACATTTGTATAGGTAGTTAAATATCTCGCCTTATTTGCAGAAGTGCTCAACCCAATTGCCGTTTTACAGTCTGACATTGCCAGATTGAAAATACCCCATCTTATTAAATCAAATTTTCGTGTTGCTTCAAAACATAATTCTCTAGCTCTTTCATCGCGAATAATTTGTCGAAGACTTGCTTGGTCAGGAGCAATGACATTTGTTACTCTAGAAGCCAATGCACGATCTCTAACTTGGTTTAGATAATCCATTGCTTCCACTAAATTTCCTAATTCCATATTAGCTTCTGCAATCATTAATAAAACATCAGCATACCGTAACACCGGAAAATTAGTAGGCCCCCAATCTCTACTTTTTGGAATAAATACTTCATCGTCTCTTTTCCACTTGCCACAATCTCTATCCCAAGGAGATGCGGCAGCAATAGTTGCAACACGTGGTGTAGCATTGGTACTATAAGTGTAGGCAGGTATGTTCCAATCTCTTCTTAATGTATCACCAGGTAGTTTGTTATAAATATCATACAAATAACCAGTAGGAATATAAGATCCATATCCATAAACAATTAATGGATTAGGATCACTGCCAGTATATCTCATTGCTAACTGACTAGCAAATCGGCTTCCTGGAGGCATCGTACCAGTTGGCGTATTATTTCCATAAAATTCAATCTCCCAAATACTTTCTTTATAGTCGTATAAATCTTTAGAATGATTAATAAATATTTGCTTATAGCTAGGGTTTAAACCATGTACACCGGAATTGACTACTTTTTTTGCCCAAACTAATGCAGAGTCATACATGGAAGATCCATTGTTAAGTGGCTTACCTGCCATCTTTAAATATACTTTGGCAATAATTCCCCGAACTGCACTTTTAGATACTCTACTACCATTTCCAATTGATACAATATCACGCACCAATGGTTCGGCATATTTCATATCTGCTAATATTTGGTTGTATATTTCTAATAATGAGGATGCAGGGAAATTAGGCGTAGTAACCTTTGTTGTAGGCTTCAGTAACAGAGGCACTTGACCATAACGGGTTACTAATTGAAAATAATTAAAAGCGCGCAAAAATGTGGCTTCCCCCCTTGCTATATTTTTAACAGAATCAGAAGCGGCAGAAGCATCAATATTCGCCAAAAGCATATTGGCTGAATTTATTCCACTATACAGCGCAGACCAACAATCAGAATAAGTATCTGTAGATGATTGACAATCATACATCGCCGTAACTCTTCCTGAATTATTATTTCTATTATTATATTGTCCTTCATCATTTCCCATTTCCAGTTCAATTGGAATATTTCTTCCAAAAGTTCCGTCTTTAGCTAAGTAGGTATATATACCTGCTAATGCATTTTTGATTTCAACTTCTGTTCCATAATACTGTGATGGAACAATAACATCCATTGGTGCAGTATCTAAATACTTTTTACAAGATGAAAAAGAAATGATCAGCAAAGGAATTATTGCAATACTTATATGTTTTATTTTCATGTCTTTATATTTATTGATTTTTTTGTCAATTAAAAATTAACATTTAAACCTAGCGTAATTGTTTTAGCTCTTGGATATACTGAGTAATCAAAACCTGGCGTTAAAGCAGAATTATATGCAGAAACTTCAGGATCATATCCGGTATAATTTGTCCAGGTAACTATATTTTGGCCAGATACATAAAACCTACAACTCTGCAATTTCAGTCGCTTAATCATCTTACTATTTAGGTTGTATCCCAATTGCATTGTTTTAAGTCGCACATAAGAACCGTCTTCAATTACCCTTGAAGAATATACTTTATCTCCGGACCCTTTAGCAACAAACATTTCATTGTTTTGATTATCTATTGTCCATCTGTTCAAAACAGATTCAAATTGATTTTGTAATGTTCTACCTGAATTTCCCTCAAACACCAATCTATTGGCATTGAGTACTTGACCGCCATAAGAATATTGAAAAAATATATTCAAGTCAAAATTGCCAAATTTTATATTATTAGTAAAGCCGCCAGTAAACAATGGTGCAGCATTTCCTATAACTGCTTTATCATCATCGTTAATTATTAAATCGCCATTTAAGTCTTTATACTTAATATACCCTGGTTGAATTCTGCCATTATTAGAACTATTGGCTGTGTTGGATGTGATGTTTGATTTTAGAACATAGGCGCCAGCAGGTGAAACATTAAAGTCTTTTATTTGATATAATCCATCCCAAATATATCCTACAAATTGACCAATAGGCTGACCAACTTTTGCAATATAAGCTGGTGTTGAATTCCATTGATTATCCCAATTAATAGTAGTAAGTAATGCTTCTTGTCCTCCATTCAAACTAACGATTTTGTTATCATTAAAAGCTATGTTAAATGAGCTATTCCAATTAAATTTATTTTTGCTGATTAGATTAGCAGACAGTGTAAGTTCAATTCCCTTATTTTCAACTTCGCCAATATTTTTATAAGCTCTTGCAAAACCTGAGGAAGTAGGAAGATCTGCATACAACAATAAGTCTGTTGTATTCTTTTTGTATAGATCTATTGCCAGGGACAATTTCTTTTTAAATAAGCTTAGGTCTAATCCAAGATCTGTTTGCTGTGTGCTCTCCCATTTTAAATTAGGATTTCCTAAAGTATAGGGAACTGTACTGCTACTTAATGTTCCATTGAATGGATATGCTTGAACTATTGGTGAATTTAACGTAGATAAATAAGCAAAATCAGATACTCTGTTGTTGCCAATTATTCCATGGCTCAATCTTATTTTAGCATCACTTATAATATTTATATCCTCCATGAATTTTTCTTCACTAAATCTCCATGCTATACTTGCGGATGGAAAATAACCCCATTTATTTTCAGGAGTAAATTTAGATGAACCATCTGCCCTGAAAGAAATTGATGCGAGATATTTTCCATCATAACTATAGTTTACTCTTGCGATAGCAGAAGCTAAAGTATTTTTAGTTTTTGATGAAGAAATTTTTGAAGGTATACCTTCGTCTAAACCGGATAAGCCCAATCGTTCATTGGGTAATTGAGCCGCAGATGCGCCATAGATAAATCTACTAGCTTCTTGCATAGTGAACCCTCCAATTGCATCAATATTATTTTTTCCTATTTTTTTATTAAAACTCAATGTATTTTCAATCACATAACTGTTTGCTGTATTATAAATAAATGAACCATTCACTCCATTAGCCCTTCCGGATACAGTACTAGGACTTCCTGATCTGGTATTGCTATTATTGAATTCTTCATTACGATCCTGATCATTGGTATAACCAATCATCGACTTGAAAGCAAAATCATTATTAATTTTATAATCGAGCGATAAATTACCATATAAAGTGTTACTAAAACGGTCTCTCAATTCATAAGTTATTGTTTCTACAGGATTAAATCGACCATCATTCGGATCACCTTCAAACAAGGGATCACTTGTCATTAAATCAGTTATTACAGCACTTCCAAATACTGGTCTGTAACCCCAAACACTGTACATTAAATTACTTGTTTGGCTTGAACCAGAAATATTGGAAGGGATGGTTCCATATGATTTCAAACTACTGTAATTGATATTTAATCCAACTTTTACTTTTGAATTAACTGTTTGATCCAATCTAAATCGTCCTTGATACCTGTTATAACCAGAATATTTAACAATGCCATTTTGATTAAACGCAGAAAGGGATACATAATATTTTGTTGCAGCATTACCACCACTCATAGAGAGCGTATTACTAACAATTGGAGCTTTCGCCTGTAAAACAGCATCTTGCCAATCGGTACCGGCAATATTTTTGTACGAGTCTACTGTTTCGCCATTAGAAAAATATCTTGATTTAGTATTGGTAGGATCATTTTCATTTTGAAATCTAATAAACTCGTATGCACTTAATACCTTTACTTTTTGAATGATATCTTGTGCACCATAACTGCTATTAAAATTAAAGACCGTTTTTCCAACTCTTCCTTTCTTAGTGGTCACCATTATAACTCCATTGGCTGCACGAGCACCATAAATTGCCGTAGCAGATGCATCTTTTAGTACTTCTAAAGACTCAATATCGGCAGGATTAATTGAATTGTTGTTAGGGTTTTCCAGTGGAAAGCCATCAACTACCCAAAGTGGTGAGTTATCTTGTGTTAAAGAATTATTACCTCTAATAACAATAGAAGTGGGAGAACCGGGCTGGCCATCTGTTGAAGTAACCTGCACACCAGCAACTCGTCCTCCTAAAGCTTCTTCAAAAGACCTTACGGGTGCCTTTAACACATCACCCATATCAACTTTTGCTACAGCGCCGGTAAGATCTCTCTTTTTTTGGGTGCCATATCCAACTACTACCACTTCATCCAGGTCATTTACTTGAGTTTGGAAATTTACGTTAATCGTTTTTTGATTTCGAATAACAATCTCTTGAGAAGCATAACCAACAAAAGAAAAAACCAATACATTATTTCCTTTTTCGGGAATGGTTATTGAATAATTACCATCTGTTTGAGATAATGTGGAGATTGGGGAGCCTTTCAAAGAGATGGTTGCTCCCTGCACAGCAGTTCCATTTAATTCAGTGATTTTTCCGGTGATTTTTTTAGTCTGAGCATACGTATTAAGGGACAAGCATACAAGTACACAAAGGAATATGATCTTTTTATATAACATAGCAATCAGTTTAAATTGAACAATAAACTTCCACAAATTGAGCTATTATTGACTCATTAGAGATTATTTGTTAAAATATTTTT
>JBIIAP010000092.1:0-9666 GCA_044239855.1 Sediminibacterium sp.
ACTACTAAAATAGCCATTGCAGAAAGTGGTATTAATAATGTAGATACAATCATCACCTTAAAAAAAGCCGGATTTAAAGGGTTTTTAATCGGGGAACATTTTATGAGAGAGAATGATCCTGCAAATACATTTGCTGATTTTGTGAAACAATTAAATTCCAAACAAAATGCGAATTAAAGTTTGTGGATTAACCATTGTTGATCAATTCTTACAGTTGGATAAATTGGGTATTGAATTGGGTGGATTTATTTTTTATCCTAAATCTCCCCGATATGTATTCAATCATCTCAATGCAAAAGATATTAAAAATCTAAAAGGAGAGTCAATAAACAAAGTAGGCGTATTTGTAAATGAATCAATTGAAGATGTATTGAAAATAGTAGATGATTGTGGAATTTCTATCGTACAATTACATGGTGATGAAACACCACATTATTGTGAAAAAATAGCAGAATATGTTTCTGTAATTAAAGCATTCAGACTGAGAGATGAAGATGATGTACTCTGGAAAATAAAAGATTACCGAGATGTTGCTGACATGTTTTTGTTTGATACTGCAACTGCAGGTTATGGAGGATCTGGACAGCTTTTTGACTGGAATATATTGAAAGGACTTTCATTTAATAAACCCTTTTTATTAAGTGGTGGAATTGGGATAGATGACTTGGATAAAATACATCATTTCATTCAGGACAATGTTTCCGACAACCTTTTTGCGCTGGATATTAATAGCAAATTTGAAATTAAGCCTGGCGTAAAGAATATTGAACTTATTGAAAAATTCATAGCGCAATCGGTCAATTTAAAAAGTAGCATTAAAGAAACTAATAAATAAAATTCAATAATAAGTATATGAAAAATTTTCAGCAACCCACAGAACAAGGATATTACGGACAATTTGGTGGTGCATATATACCTGAAATGCTTCATGCCAATGTTGAAGAATTGCGTCAGCAATATTTGAAAATAATGCATGAGCCTTCATTTATAAAAGATTTTGAATTATTATTAAAAGACTATGTAGGGCGGCCAACTCCGCTGTTTTTAGCAGAAAGATTAAGTAAACAGTATAATACTACTATTTACTTGAAACGTGAAGACTTATGTCATACTGGAGCGCATAAAATAAACAACACCATTGGCCAAATTTTGTTAGCAGAATGTTTAGGCAAAACTCGCATTATTGCAGAAACAGGAGCAGGACAGCATGGTGTGGCTACAGCAACTGTATGTGCTTTAAAAGGGTTGGAATGTATCGTTTATATGGGGGAGAAAGATATTGAACGTCAGGCACCGAATGTTGCTCGGATGAAAATGCTTGGGGCAAAAGTAATACCAGCTACCAGTGGCAGTAAAACTTTAAAAGATGCTACGAATGAGGCAATAAGAGATTGGATTAATCACCCGCACAATACACATTATATTATTGGCAGTGTTGTAGGGCCTCATCCTTATCCGGATTTAGTTGCAAAATTTCAAAGTGTAATAAGTAAAGAGATCAGACTCCAATTAAAAGAGAAAACCGGGAATGAATTACCTACTCATTTAATAGCTTGTGTTGGTGGAGGAAGTAATGCAGCAGGCGCTTTTTATCATTTTTTAAATGAGCCTGAAGTGAAAATTATCGCTGTTGAAGCTGCTGGTCATGGGGTGAATTCAGGTATGAGTGCTGCAACTTCTCAATTGGGTAAACCTGGTATATTACATGGTAGTAAAAGTCTGTTAATGCAAACCGATGACGGTCAGGTTGTTGAACCGCATAGTATTTCAGCTGGGTTAGACTATCCTGGGATTGGGCCATTGCATGCAAACTTGTTTGAATCTGGTAGAGCTACTTTCCTAAGTGCAACAGATGATGAAGCTTTAAAAGCAGCTTTCCATGTAAGTAAAATGGAGGGAATAATCCCCGCATTAGAAACAGCTCATGCATTCGCTGCTTTAGATCAATTAAGTTTGCAGCAATCTGATATTGTAGTGATTTGTTTAAGCGGAAGAGGCGATAAAGACTTAGGAACTTATATGCAAGTAATGAAATGAAAAGGAGGCTTTACTAATTAGTTTAACAATCAAATAATTCACATGTCTAGAATACAAAATATATTTAATCAAAAAAAACAGCATGTACTTAACGTATATTTTACTGCGGGATACCCTCAATTAGCGGATACTTTACCTGTAATGAAATCATTGGCTTTATCGGGTGTTGATTTAATTGAAATTGGGATGCCCTATAGTGATCCACTTGCAGATGGACCTGTCATTCAAGATAGTAGTTCAAAAGCGCTATTAAATGGAATGAGCATCCAAGTGTTATTTAAGCAGTTGGAAGGGTTTAGAAATGACCAGGACTTAACGAATGTTGGAGTGGTATTAATGGGATACATGAATCCTGTATTGCAATATGGATTCGAAAAGTTCTGTGCAGATGCAGCAAGCGTTGGCGTAGACGGTTTAATTATTCCTGATTTACCCGAATATGAATTTGAAGAAGTTTATGGATCTATTATCAAAAAGTATGGTCTTAATTTTGTGTTTCTGGTAACTCCGGAAACATCTCAGGAAAGAATACACAAATTAGATACTTTGAGTTCTGGATTCTTATATGCAGTGAGTTCATCTGCTACTACAGGTGGCGATAAAGATTTTACTGCTGTTGAAACTTATTTACAAAGATTACAACAAATGAAACTCAATAATCCAGTTTTAGTTGGATTTGGTATTAAAGACAAAACTACGTTTGATTCTGCTTGTAAATATGCCAATGGTGCAATTATTGGTTCAGCATTTATTCAATCACTAAGTGGCATGGAAAATATTTCAACTGAAATTAAGGATTTTGTAAACAAAATTTTAGGTTAATTATATTAAATATTAAATCAATTGAAGCTTGTTATTCTAAAATACAATGCAGGTAATATTCAATCTGTATTATATGCACTTGAGCGAATTGGTGCAACTGCAAATGTTACAGACAATATTGAGGATATTCAATCAGCAGATAAAGTAATTTTTCCGGGTGTTGGCGAAGCCAGTTCCGCAATGAATTATTTGAAATCTAAGCAACTAGATCAATTAATCGTGTCTTTAAAACAACCAGTATTAGGAATCTGTTTAGGAATGCAATTGATGTGCAAATTCAGTGAAGAGAATAATACAGATTGTTTGGGAATATTTGATGAGCATATTAAAAAGTTTAATTCAAATGCTGCTCCGATTAAAATCCCTCAAATTGGATGGAATAATATTTATAATTTAAAATCACCTTTGTTTAATCAAGTTAATAATAATAGTTACTGTTATTTTGTGCATGGTTACTACGCATCCATAGGGGAACACACAATAGCTACTACTTTGTATGGTAATGAATACAGTGCTGCATTAAAAAAAAATAATTTTTACGGAGTACAATTTCATCCTGAAAAAAGTGCTGGCGTTGGTGAACAAATCTTATCGAATTTTATAAATCTTTAAATACATGCAAATTATTCCTGCAATAGATATTATAGATGGCAAATGTGTTCGTCTCACTCAAGGAGATTATTCGCAAAAAAAAATTTACAATGAGAATCCATTAGAGGTCGCAAAAGAATTTGAAAGTGCCGGAATTAATCGATTGCATTTGGTTGATTTAGATGGAGCTAAAGCGGGGGCTGTAAAAAATTGGAACGTACTTGAATCTATAGCGACTAATACTGAATTACTTATTGATTTTGGTGGTGGAATTAAGCAGGAAGATGATTTGAAAACTGTCCTAAACGCTGGTGCAAGTATGGCAACCATTGGTAGTTTAGCAGTGAAAAACCCGGACCTGTTAATAGAATGGGTTGATAAATATGGAGCGGATAGATTTTTTTTAGGAGCAGATGTAAGAGAAGAAAAAATAGCAATTGGCGGTTGGATGGAAACTACCGATGTTTCTATATTTGAATTTTTAAATGGTTTCATAAAAAAAGGGATCACTCAAGTTTTTTGTACGGATATAAGCAAAGACGGTAAGCTTGAAGGACCTGCCATAGAACTTTACAAAAAAATGATTCAACAAATATCCGGATTGAATTTAGTTGCCAGTGGGGGAGTGAGTAACATGGAAGATGTAGAAGCACTAAAAAATATAGGATGTAGTGGTGTAATTATTGGTAAAGCTATTTATGAAGGTAGAATTACGTTAAAACAACTAATTAAATTTATTTAATGTATTGTAAAAAATAATATAGTGCTTACAAAAAGAATCATTCCCTGTTTAGATATAAAAGATGGGCGTACTGTTAAAGGGGTAAATTTTGAAAACATCAGAGACGCAGGTGATCCTATTGAGTTAGGCGCTATGTATGCCGCTCAAGGGGCAGATGAATTGGTGTTTTTGGATATTACCGCTACCAATGAGCGCCGAAAAACATTAAGCGCTTTGGTAAATAAAATAGCTCATCATATTAATATTCCTTTTACTGTTGGTGGCGGGATTTCTTCTGTTGATGATGTGCGTATGCTTTTGCAAAATGGCGCTGATAAAATCTCTGTTAATACATCTGCCTTTAACAATCCGGGTTTAATACAAGCATTAGCAATGGAATTTGGATCTCAATGTATTGTGTTAGCCATTGACACCAAAATGGAGGCAGATGGCAATTGGTATGTTTATTTAAATGGCGGAAAAGTTAAAACCAATCAACTGTGTTTTGAGTGGGCAAAACAGGGGGTAGACTTAGGTGCGGGTGAAATTTTACTCACTTCAATGAATAACGATGGTACCAAAAAAGGATTTGCAATTGATATCACCCGTCAACTTTCAGTAAACTTACCCGTACCTGTGATTGCTTCAGGTGGGGCAGGAAATATGGAGCACTTTATTGAAGTTTTTGAAGAGGCAAGCGCAGATGCGGCATTGGCTGCAAGCATTTTCCATTACAAAGAAATTGAAATTCCGGCTCTTAAACAATATCTTGCCAAAAAAGGCATCTCAATGCGGTTTTAATTCCTGAAATTTGTATAATGAATATCGATTTTGCAAAATATACCGATGGACTGGTTCCGGTTGTTATTCAAGACTATAACACCCATAAAGTACTCATGCTTGGCTTTATGAATGATGAGGCATTTAATCAAACAAGCGCAACAGGCAGGGTTACTTTTTATAGTAGAAGTAAACTTCGATTATGGACAAAAGGGGAAGAAAGTGGCAATTTTCTGGAAGTCAGGTCTATTGCTGTTGATTGTGACAATGATACTTTATTAATTAAAGTGCATCCATTAGGTCCAACCTGCCATACCGGTGCAGATACCTGCTGGAATGAGCCTAATCACCCAGATAATTTTTTGGAATATTTAGAAGAAATTATACAACTTAGAAAGCAAGCTGGTGCTGAAGAGTCTTATGTAGCAAAAATGTTCTCTAAAGGATTAAACAAAATAGCTCAAAAAGTAGGCGAAGAAGCCGTAGAAATGGTAATTGAGGCTAAAGACGACAATAAAGAGCTGTTTTTAAATGAATCGGCCGATTTACTTTTTCACTATTTACTTTTACTTAACGCAAAAGGACATAATTTAGCGGATGTATTAACAATACTCAAAAAAAGACATTCAAAATAATATGAATAAAATTTTATGCGCAGGGCTTATACTGCTAACTAACCTGGTTAATGCTCAAAAAAGTGTTGAAATAAAAGGAACTATTACAAATGCAGCACCCAATGCTGTTGTGTTTTTAATGAGAGGGTCTGATAGCAAAATGTTAACCACTGATACCCTTAAAAATGGAGTGTTTTCTTTAAAAACGGTACTTGCTGAGCCGGATATTTTCCAAATTGGCTTTGTTGGAACTAATCAAGGGCTAGACTTGTTTATGCAAGACTGTGAAATTGTTCAAATTAAAGGCGATTTTGCTGATTTTAAAAATAGCACTGTAAAAGGCTGTCAAATAGAGGATGATTATATATTATTTAAATCTGCATTTAATCCGTTAAGAGATAGATTAAATGCTTTGGCAGCGTTGGTTAATGCTGAAAAAGCCGGCCCCATAAGAGATTCTTTATTTACATTGTTTGAAGCTGCAAAAATTAGTGTTGTCCAAAAAGCAACAGAATTTACAGCCAATAAAAAAACATCTCCTGTGTCGCCTTTTCTATTGTATGTAATTAGTCCACTTTTTAATGGTGTAGCTGAATTAGATGCTCGTTATAAACAATTAGATCCTCTTGCACAGAAAGGCCCTTTCGCTAAAATGGTTGAAAATACGATTGCAAGTGCCAAATCAAATGGGGTAGGATTTCCTGCTACCGATTTTACTCAAAAAGACACGGAAGGAAATCCTGTTAAATTATCTTCTTTTAGGGGGAAATATGTATTGTTAGATTTCTGGGCGAGTTGGTGTGGCCCTTGTAGAGCTGAAAATCCTAATGTAGTGAATGCCTTTAATATGTTTAAAGATAAAAAATTCACTGTACTGGGCGTTTCTTTAGATCAAAGTAAACCAAACTGGTTAGCTGCTATTAAAAAAGATAACCTTACCTGGACGCATGTAAGTGATTTAAAATACTGGAGTAATGAGGTAGCTCAACTTTATAGAATACAAAGTATTCCCGCGAACTTCTTAATTGATCCAAACGGCAATATAATCGCAAAAGATTTACGTGGAGAGCAGTTAATCAATACGTTGAAGTCGATTTTTAAATAATAGATCCGTTTACTACTCAATAATATATTACTGTTCCTCAAGAAAATAAATTTCATGTTGAAAGAGTTAATAAAACTTCAATATAAAATTTTATCGTATCGGTAAGCTATCAGTTAAATGAATTAATTCAATCTGCTACAGCACTTGCAAAATCATCACAACAACAAGCTAGGCAAGTTGATTAAATGTGATGAGTACTTAAAAGAAATGCTAATAACTTCATGATGAAAAAATATTTAATCTTAATATTTTTAAGTGCTATTTCTTTAACAATAATAAAAGCTCAAGACTTCCAAGGATTTACAGATAGCTTGATGGTAAGATACAATATACCAGAATTGTCCTACGCTGTAATTTCAGCAGATAGTATATTAGATTTAAAAGTATTTGGCTTTCACCGGACAGATGTAAAGACGGAACAGACAAAAGCTGCATTTTCAGACTATTTTCACTTGGGCTCAAATACAAAAGCTATTACAGGTTTTATTGCAGCATATTTAGTTGAACAAAATAAAATAAAGTGGTCAACAAAGTTTTTTGATTTATTTCCGAGCTGGAAAACTAAAAGCAATGCGGCTTATTATGAAATCACTTTAGCTGATTTGTTGTCTCATAGAGCCAAAATTCAACCATATACAAGTGGACTTGAATATCAAGAACTACCTGAGTTCATTGGCAACCAATCGGCACAACGGAGACAATTTTCAAAGTATTTGCTTTGTGAAAAACCTGTTAGAAGTAGTAACAAACTATATAATTATTCTAATGCGGGCTATAGCATTGCGGCATTAATGCTAGAAAAAGTTTCAGGAAAAACCTGGGAACAGTTAACCAAACATATTATGTTGAAAACGATGCAAGTAGACATACAATTTGGCTGGCCTAATAAACTTAATATTAATCAACCATTTGGTCATTGGATGGAAGGGGATACATTAAAAGCGCTTTTGCCAAATATTGAGTATAACTTAGCGCTTGGTGAACCCGCAGGTGATATAAGTATGACATTACCTGATTATGCAAAGTTTATACAACTTAATTTAAACGGTTTGATTGGAAAAAATAATATCTTACAATCAAGCACGTATGAGTTTCTTCATTTTGGATTAAAAGAGTATTCAATAGGCTGGGGTAATATCAATAATAAGGATAAACAATTATCAGAACATTCGGGATCGGCAGGAACTTTTTTTTGTTACACTCAAATAGATAAAAGCAATAAGTTAGCTTATATAATTTTAGCTAACAGTGCCACAACTGCTACACAAAATGGTGTGTTTAAATTACTTGGTGCATTGCAAAAATATTACAGTAAGTAGCCTCTCCCAATTATAATGATATTGCGCCAGGTTATGCGTAAAATTTAATCTGTAGTGGTTAAATTAATTCTAGTTTTCAACCAGCTATTTTTTAGGGGAATCAGCCAATCATTTAGTAACATTTTTTTAGTGGCTACTAAATTATTGATATAGATGGAGTTTGGTTGCAGAAAGTTATTTTCTAAAGCATAATTCAATTGAGATAATGGTAAAATTTGAATTTTATCATTGACTATAAATGCCAGATTTTGTCGGTTGAACAAATCTACTTTTAATAACTTTTCAATTTCCTGAATTGCATGTATTGAACTATCTGTACTACAACCACCAACTTTTATAGCACTTTCATCTGCCATTAGTACAATAAATTGACCAAAAAATAAATTACCATAACCTTTAACTGGCGCACCATGACTTTTCCAGTTGCTCATAAAGTTGGTGAGAATATCTTCAATATCAAAAGCCTCTGACATAGAAAATAAACGGCTGCTTTGGTACACCCAAACTTTAGCATCATCTGAAAAATCTTCTGGTATATGTTGTTGGTAATTAAGATCCATAATTTATATTTTATGATAGGTTCGCAGCAATTAGCTCTGCTATATCTAATACAGCCACTTCTTGTTCCTTTTCTCTGTTTTTTACACCATCAGTTATCATGGTATTACAAAATGGACAAGCAGAAGCGATGATGTTGGCGCCTGTTACTAATGCTTCATCCGCTCTGTCTATATTAATTCTTTTATCGCCGGGCTCATCTTCTTTAAACATTTGAGACCCACCGGCACCGCAACATAAGCCATTCGACTTACAACGTTTCATTTCAACCAATTCGGCATCTAACGCCTCTAGTACTTTGCGTGGAGCTTCATAAATGTTATTCGCTCTCCCTAAATAACAACTATCGTGATAAGTTATTTTCTTTCCTTTAAATTCACCCGATTCCTTCATTATAATTCTTCCTTCATTAATTAGTTCTTGAAGTAGCGTAGTATGATGAATCACTTCGTAATTCCCGCCTAATTCTGGGTATTCGTTTTTTAAAGTATTAAAACAATGCGGACAGGTTGTTACGATTTTTTTGATGCCATATCCATTTAACACTTGAATATTTTGATAGGCCATCATTTGAAACAAAAATTCATTTCCGGCTCTTCTCGCAGGATCTCCTGTGCAAGCTTCTTCTTTGCCCAAAATGGCAAATTTAATACCCACTTTCTCTAATATAGAGGCAAATGCTTTGGTGATTTTTTGTGCCCGTTGATCGAAGCTACCGGCACAACCCACCCAAAACAGTACTTCTGGCATTTCACCATTTGCCATCATTTCTGCCATAGTATTTACCTTCATACTTTTTATTTTACCAAAAATACATAGAAATGAACAATCCATAATAGTTTAAACGCATGAATTAAATGATTTATACCTTTATGCTTTAATCATAGTAATATCTTATTTAGCATGAAGCCTTTATTGTACCTTTTATTAGGGTTTTTAGTGAGTTTTTTAGGGCAATTGCCACTGGGGAATATGAGTTTTACTAGTACACAAATATGCTTGCAGGAAGGGTTTAAAAAAGCATGGCAATTTGCTATTGGAGTGGCATTGATTGAAATGGTATATTTACGATTTGCCCTAACCGGCATGGACTGGGTTACCCAACACCGAACTTGGTTT
>JBIIAP010000309.1:0-2877 GCA_044239855.1 Sediminibacterium sp.
TAATTGCCCATTAGCAGAAAGTGGTGCGCCGTTTATTTTTATGAATGCAGCCGGACAAATGAGTGATGTTACTACCATGGTGCACGAAGGTGGACATGCAGTACATTCATTTTTAGCGCATCCATTGCCATTGAGTGCTTTTAAAGAGTATCCAATGGAAATTGCAGAAGTAGCCAGTATGGCCATGGAATTATTCAGTATGAATCATTGGGAAGCGTTTTTTGACAATGCAGCAGATTTAAAACGGGCCAAAGAGCATCAATTAGAGCGAACCATCACCATTTTCCCATGGATAGCCATCATCGATAAATTTCAACATTGGGTGTATGAGCATCCGCAACAAACGGTTGAACAGCGTACAGCAGAATGGATGAATATTTTAAATGAATTTTCTACTTCAGCAATTGATTATACCGGTCTGGATGCTTTTAGGGCAATAGGTTGGCAACGTCAGTTGCATTTGTTTGAAGTGCCATTTTATTATATCGAGTATGGTATTGCGCAGTTGGGTGCAATAGGCTTGTGGATGCAATACAAACAAAACCCGCAACAGGCGCTTCAACATTATATGAATGCCTTGAGTCTGGGCGGAACTAAAACCTTACCAGAATTATACAAGGCCGCGGGATTGGAGTTTAACTTAACCCCCGACTATATTAAAAAATTGATGGAGTTTGTAAAATCAGAGATGGACGAGCTTTAATACATATAACTATTTCGAATATTTTGTTCTTTGAGTTTATGTAGGTCAATGCTGCTGTTGCGTACGCGAATGCCAAAAACTTTTTTTCTGGTTTCAACACTAGTACTTTCAAAAAGCCGTTCAAATAAGTATTCAAGTATTTCGTAGAGGCCAAGATCATCCATCCATGCTGCTTTTACCGTTATAAAATAAGAGGTATTTGAAACACCGGGATAAGCTTCCTCCAAACAATAGTCTTCAATAGCTTTACCATAATCGGCACAACATTTAAAAAAAGGAATTAACTCAAGATTTAATGTTTCTTCTCTATCCATGATAAAATACCATTTGATGTATAAAGTAAAGTTAATATATTTTTTAATTCATTTTCTTTCACAAAACCACATGGTTTATAACGAATATTTTCATCCCATGTTCCAAATAAGTATGATGAAGCAATGGAAAGGAAAATATTTTCAGACTTCGCTTCATCATAATTGTTTTTTAAACCACTGACAATCAATAGTAAATAAAGGTTATGTGTTTTCAACATTTTCCTAATTTCACCAATACCTTTTATTGCATTAACAGATGAATTGAGTTCATCAAATAAATTAGGAATTCCAAAATTTTCACAAATTTTCGCTTTCAGTGATAATTCAACACTGTATCCGGCTAAATAGAATGCTCCATCGTTCAAGCTATTTTTATGAAGTACAATCGCTTCTTCTAAACGTTGTTTAGCCAGGCTTTTAATTTCTTCTAATGAATTCATGCAATACAAAATTGCAAATATTATCCTTCGATTTATTGCGTATAAATACCTGTTTTTCTAATCACGCTTAGAAATATCTTTCAGCTTCAGTAAAACTTCAATTAAAAAGAATTTTTACTTTCTATCCCGATGATTTCCTCTTGGCCCCCGATTGTGATTGGGGTTTCTATTTGGATTATTGGGATTAGGGTTAGGGTTCGCGTTAGGATTTTGAGGGCCTTTATTTTCTCCGCTTTGCTGCTGTGGAGGTCTTTGTTCCTGAGGCCCTCTGTTAGCTCCGCCTTGTGGTGGCGCAGGTCTTTGCCCTTGCCCTTGGGATGGGTTATTATTTGGATTATTCGATTGTTGTGGTCTGTTGGGTTGATTGCCCCCACGATTATCGGGTCGGCGATCATTCCGTTGGAATTGCTGAGGACCATTGTTTCTCTGCTGATCTCTCTTTCTCCGATCATTTTTCTCCAACGTTTTTAAGCTTATTTGTCCAACCAACTCTACAAATGCAGGTTCTGCTTCTTTTTGCTTATGGTTAATAATTTCAACCGCTTGCAATTCCTCTGCTTTCTGCCCTTGTTGATTCATGCGCTTAATTTCTTTAACGCGTTGAATGGTAAGCGGGTAATGTTTGCTATTATTGGGTAGGGTATACCACATGAGGTTTTTAAAAATATCTTTCTTAATTAAGAAAGCAGTTCCCATTGCGGTATCTAAAGTGTCTGCATAATCCGGAAATTGCTGTAAAGCATCTAAATACGTATCTAGCTCAAAATTCAAACAACATTTTAAGCGACCACATTGTCCACTTAGTTTGGTTTGGTTGATAGATAAATTCTGGTAACGGGCAGCTGTTGTATTTACACTCTTAAAATCGTTTAACCAGGTACTACAGCAAAGTTCCCTGCCGCAACTACCAATACCACCTACTTTAGCAGCTTCCTGGCGAATACCTATCTGCCTCATCTCCACCTTAAATTTAAAGTCGGTGGCAAATATTTTAATCAATTCACGGAAATCAACCCGGTCATCTGCGGTATAGAAAAAAGTTGCTTTTTTACCATCGGCCTGAATTTCTACTTCACTCAACTTCATTTGAAGGTTAAGGGTACGTGAAATAGCCCTGCTGCGCGCTAATATTTCTTTTTCCCGACTTTTACTGATTTGAAAGGTTTCTATGTCTCGCTCCGAGCTTTTGCGTAAAATCTTTTTAATTTCCGGGTTAGATTCTTCTACACCTTTCTTTTTTAACTGAATCCGAACCAATTCTCCAGTCAGGCTAACTTCCCCTACATCATACCCATTCACCCCTTCCAGCGTAACATATTCCCCTTTTTCGAAATATTGTAAAGTAGTGTTGCGGAAAAATTCTTTTCTGCTGCCTTGTTTAAAGCTCACTTCTATAATTTTACAACTGCTTTCAGGATCA
>JBIIAP010000310.1:0-2866 GCA_044239855.1 Sediminibacterium sp.
TCGAGGATAAGATAAAAAGCTTCTAGAATCGGTTAACATGCCGATGAACCTGCTTATAAGCCCCATATTACTGAGTGCATTGATTTGTTTCGTCATCCCATCTTTTTGATCGAGGAACCACCAGGCGCTGCCAAATTGAACTTTACCTGCAACAGCACCATCATTAAAATTTCCAATCATCGTAGCCATTACTTCATTATCAGCCGGATTTAAATTGTACACGATGGTTTTAGCTAATCGGTTGTTTTGATCTAATTTATTCAAGAATTTAGCCAATGCCGCAGCTTGAGAAAAATCACCAATACTATCCCAACCTGTATCAGCACCTAATGCCTGCATCATTCTTGCGTTATTGTTTCTTAAAGCACCCAAATGATATTGTTGAATCCATCCCTTCTCGCAATCCCACTCGGCAAACTGAATGAGGATAAATGATTTAAACTTTCTTTGCTCGGTAAGTGCTAATGTGTTTCCACTGTTAACTTTTACAAATATGGCATTCACTTCTGCTTGGGTAAAATCTTCCGCATAAATTTCTTCTAATCCATGATCACTCACTGTACAACCCATCGTTGCAAAAAAATCGTGGCGCTTTTTTAATGCGTTTAAATAATCATCTAAAGTGGTAATGTTGGAGTTAGTAACTGCTTCTACTTTTTTAACATAAGCAACAAACTGTGCCGCATTATTAACTTCCATCGCTTTATCGGGTCTGAAAGCAGGATATACTTTCACTTCAAAACCGGAATCCTTTATTTGTTGATGATATTGCAGCGAATCTATCGGATCATCGGTGGTACAAATAACCCGCACATTCATTTTTTTGATTAACCCTTGTGTACTGTAGTCAGACTCTTGCAACATTGCCGATGTAGTACTGTATATTTCGGCCGCACTATTCGAATTTAAGATAGTATGCACGTTAAAATACCGCTGTAATTCTAAATGTGTCCAGTGATACAAAGGATTGCGCATGGTATAAGGAACCGTTGCTGCCCACTTGTAAAATTTTGCTTCATCCGATTGCGTGCCCGTACAATAAGATTCATCTACACCATTTGATCGCATAGCCCGCCACTTATAATGATCACCCGACAACCAGGCATCTGTTATGTTTTTAAAATGAATGTTTTCCGCAATTTGTTGTGGCGATAAATGACAATGATAATCTATCAAAGGCATTTTACTTGCATACTCATGATACAATAATTGAGCAGTATTAGATTTCAATAAAAAATGCTCATCTAAAAATGGTTTCATACCAACAACTATTTTTATTTATAAACTCACTCCACGTTTCCACGGAATAAAATCATCATTTTATTGCAATAGCCAAAATATAATACCCTATTTTATCATTACTGAGTTGCTATAAATTTAAATAAACAGCAATGATGGCTATATCTTCTAACTCATAATGCTAAACAGCTTTTGATTCCTTTTTCAGTAATAGCTGCTATTCCTTTTTCTACCTGTGTTTTAAACAAGTTATCAGTAAAATATTCACTGTAATGAATATGTTTGTTTGCTTTGATTTTCATATAGCAGCAAAATGCAGCAAATCCTAAAGCCATATATTTTGATGGGGCTGCATTGATTTTTGTATATTGATCAATTAAATAAGCATTCCTCATTTTCATTTTCTCTTCAAAATTCATTGATATGCTAGTCCACTTATGAAGTATATATGGATTTGCAAATCGTTCCAATACATTATTAGCAAATTTGGTAGCTTCTTCATGAGTTATTGTTTCACTTACTATTGACGGGATCAATTCCTGATTCAATAAATTTTCTATAAATTTTTTAAAATCTGCATCACGCATTGCTTCAATTACTGTTTCGAAACCTGCTAACAATGCAACAGCACAACAAAAAGTATGTGTACCATTTAATAATCGCAATTTGAGTTCTCTGTATTTTACAATGGATGGTGCAATCACAACACTATCATCAATCAAAGCAAATGATAATTTTTCTTTTGTTGCAGCTTTGTTGGTTTCAATTGCCCATAGGGCAAAAGGCTCACTGCTAATTAATAAACTATCGCTATACCCTAATTTAAGTTCTAAGTCCTTCAACTCTTTTTCATCCGGTTTACCGGGAACAATTCTATCTACCAATGTATTGCAAAAATCGTTTGCAGTAATTAACCATTCTATAAATGCATCGGAGAGTTGATTGATTTTGGATAAGGTAATTAAAATTTCTTTTAATGATTTTCCATTATCCGGTATCAATTCTGTTGGCAATATAACCCAACCTTTTGTTGTGTCGCCTTCAAAAAATTTCCATCGTTCTACTAACAATGCCAATAATTTTCCAGGGAATGAATGAGGAGGTTCATTAGTAATTAAATCATTGGTATCTAATACTAATCCAGCTTCTGTAGTGTTGGAAATAATTATTTCAAGTTGGGGCGATTGAGCCAAAGCAATAATATCTTGCCAGCTTTGCTTAGCAGATAATACACTTTTGATCGAATTATTTATCAAACTAATATCAATGTGGTCTCCACTGTAAACCCCTCGTATACAATGTGTATATAAATTTTTTTGTTGATCAAATTCATTTAATCCTGCCGAATCTGTTGATTTTACCACAACTATTTTTCCGTTAAATACACCTTGTTGGTTTGCTTTGTAAATAAAATAATCCGGCAAGCCTCTCAACAATACACCTGTACCAAACTGCAATACTTTTTCAGGTAATTCCTGCTGCGCCCCCAGTTTGCTTTCAAAAAAATCATTAGTCAAAATCGGCAATGCCATAATTATTTTTTTTAAGCTTTAACTGCTTGTCGGGCAACTAACTTCCACGAAGTACCCTCCTTTTGGAATATCAACAATATTTTTAATTTTACATC
>JBIIAP010000311.1:0-2860 GCA_044239855.1 Sediminibacterium sp.
TTCATGTTCTGTTTCAGGAATCAATTTAGGAACCGGTGTGGGTTTTCCCTCCTCATCTAAAGCCACAAAAGTGAAAAATGCTTCATTGCTCTCGTATTTAAATTGATGAAACAAATCTTCTCCCCAAACTTTTAAATATACTTCCATCGATGAATTAAATGCCCTGCACACTTTGGCTTCTATATGAACCACATTGCCTAATTTAATGGGCGACTTAAAGCTCAGATTATCTACCGATACCGTCATGACCGGAATGTTCGCATGTCTGCTAGATGCAATTGCCGCTGCAATATCCATCCAGTACATTAATCGTCCTCCCATTAGATTCCCAAATGAATTGGTATCATTGGGAAGCACCAATTCATTCATTACCGTAAAACTGTCACTTACTTTTTTGTCTTCCATTTTAATACTTTTTCTGGCTTGGTTAATTTTTTTTAGATAGTTACAGTGGTCAGCGCATTTAAGTATGCTGGAGAAACATCCGCCCCAATACCCGGCTCATCGGTAAGTAGAAGATGCATGCCATTGTATTTTACCCCACCCGTTACCGGATCTTCTTTATGACCAAGCAGACAGGTATCTAAATCATAAAATTGAATATTGGAAAATGCCGTGGCAAAATGAACTTTAGCAGTTAATGCAACTCTGCTTTCCAGCATGCCCCCCATCATACAGGGTATATTATTTTTTTCTGCTACTGCATTTATTTTGATTGCTTCATGAATTCCCCCACTTTTGGCAAACTTTATATTGATGTATTTGCAGGCATGGTGGCGAATCAATCTTTCTGCATCTTTATGTGTATACACCGATTCATCTGCCATAATAGGGATGGGAGATAAACGATTTAGTTCCGGTAATAGTTCATCATTCCAGGTACGCATTGGCTGCTCACAAAATTGTATATCAAACTTACCCAACTCTGTTAATGCAAAAAGCGCATCTTCATAACTCCAGCCCTGATTGGCATCTATTCTTAATTTTACGTTATCGCCAATTGCGGCTCTTATACTGCGAATTCTTTCAATATCTGTTGCAGGATCCTTCCCCAATTTAACTTTAATCATGGTTACGCCCTTTTCAACAAATGCGATGGCTTGTGCCGCCATTTGTTCGGGTGTGCCGATACCAATGGTAAGGTCACTTTCGATCTCTCTTAAAGCGCCTCCTAAAAATCGGTACAGCGGCATGTTTGCATGCTTGGCAGCTATGTCATATAAGGCTAAATCAAATGCGCTTTTAGCTGTGTAATTTCCGGCAGTAAACAGATGCAGCTCATTCATCCGCTCTTCTATTAACAATGGATCTTTCCCCTTCCAAATACCTGCAAATTCCTTCGCCATCTCAAAACAGGTAGCCTGCGTTTCCCCCACAATCATAGGGAAGGCAGAACATTCTCCTACACCCGTTATGCCCATGTCTGTATGAATTCTAATAAAAATATTTTGAGCAAAATGCATCGTTCCGGTAGCAATGGTAAAGGGCACCATCGGAATAGCATATTTGTATATTTCTGTTTGGGTAATCTGCATGTGCAAATCTCTATATTTATTTTAAGTACGCCTAAATTTTTTAAATATGCATTCATAGTCAACAATATTGACTGGTGGTTGTTTACATAAATAAAATTTTTAAAAATGGAGTCCCTTAAAGGCAAAAATGTATTGGTTGTGGGTGCAACCGGAGGTGTGGGTGAACCACTTGTTCAATTATTAGTTGGCAGCGGTGCTAAGGTTTTTATTGCCGGAAGAAACAGGGAAAAGTTAAACAGCTTAGCCTTAAACTGCGCTATCCCCAACGATAGCATTTTTGAAATGGATATTGCAAATGAAGATGCAGTAAATACTGCCATCGAAAAGTTGCATAATCAAATTCCTGTAGTCGATATTTTAATAAACGCCGCAGGGGTGGGTATAATTAAAACAATGGATACCATTACTGCTGCTGAGTTTGAGCATACATTGAAAACCAATTTATTTGGTGCATTCTATTTGGTAAAAGCCATTTTACCTGCAATGAAATTGGTTAAAAAAGGTCTGATTATCAATATTCCGGGCGTGTTGGGTAAAGTGCCTATGGCAGGTGCCGCTGCATATAGTGCAAGTAAATATGGACTTACCGGCATGATGCAAAGTATTCGGGAAGAACTAAAACGTACCGATATTAGAATTACCAACCTGTTTTTAGGTGGTGTGGATTCTCCTTTTTGGGACAATATCGACTTAAGAGTACAGCGCGATAAAATGATTTTGGCAGAAGAAGCGGCTAAAGCTATTTGGTTTTTATGCCAGCAGCCGGCTAGTGGGGTGGTAAGTGAAATGGTTTTACAACCTTTTAATCACCAGGCAATTTAACCCCTGACAACTATTTATTTTTTGCCCTTAAATAGATACTCAAATTTATTCCGATATTCGCATAACGAATTAGAACTCTATGAACATTTCCTTTGAAAATACAGAAAATGCATTTGCTTACAAATCCGATAAAGAACTAAAAAGTGCCCGCTTTTTATTTAATACAATGGGCTATAGTTGGTTTGTACAGTTAGGCTCCAAATTAACCCCTTTTATCATGAAAACAGGGCTGCCATTGGTAAATAGCCTGATCAGAAAAACAATATTTAAACAGTTTGTTGGAGGTGAAACGCTCGATCAATCAACTGCTGTTTCCGATATGCTGAGAAAATACGGCATTCAGGTAATCCTGGATTATGGGGTAGAAGGGAAAGAAGGCGAAGCCAATTTCGACAAAGCTACCGAAGAATTTATCCGGGTAATTTACCATGCCGCTACGCAACCCAATATTCCATTCATTAGTATAAAAGTTACCGGTTTAGCTCGTTTGGCATTAATGGAAA
>JBIIAP010000093.1:0-9571 GCA_044239855.1 Sediminibacterium sp.
CTTCTCACAATTTACCGGCATGTTAGATTTGTTAGAGCAAGACTTTACAAAAAATAATATTCCTTATTGTCGATTAGATGGCTCAACCCCATTAGATCAAAGACAACAATTGGTTAATAATTTTCAGCAAGCCAACAGTATTGAAAAAGTTTTTTTAATTAGTTTGAAAGCAGGTAATGCCGGATTAAATTTAACAGCGGCTGATTATGTGTTTTTATTTGATCCATGGTGGAATACCGCGGTGCAGCAACAAGCTATTGATAGAACACATAGAATAGGACAAACACAAACAGTGTTTGCTTATAGTATGGTATGTAAAGGAACCATCGAAGAAAAAATTATGCAGCTACAACAACGCAAAAAGAAGTTAGCGGATGAATTAATTAGCGAAGAGGAAAGTTTTGTAAAAGGATTGACAGAAAATGACATTGAATTTTTATTCAGCTAATTGAAAATAATTTTGTTAAGAATTTCGAAAATAAAATACACCTTCAATAATCAATTTAACTTAAATGCTTACCCTTAAAATATATACAATGAAAAAGACGATGCTTGTTTCTGTTGGTTTGTTATTGAGCTCAATAACCATGCAAGCCCAAAATATTGATGCCATCATAAACGTAAAGGAAGTAGAAAGAATTGAAAAAACGCTTTCTGCCGATAGCATGGAAGGCCGTCGTACTTTTTCAACAGGGATAGATAAAGCGGCTGCTTTTATAGCCGGAGAATTTACCAATACGGGTTTGCAAACGCTACAACCCAATACAAGTTATTGGCAATCCTTTAAGATGATTAAAGCCAAATTTGTTAATGCTTCTGCAATACTTGATGGAGCTGAGATGAATAGTAGAAATATTATTGCAATTACTTGCAAACCCGAATTGATGATTAATGAAAAATCAGGCTATGAAATCAATACTATAGCAAAAGGAGCTAATTTTTTTGGTGAGGCACGTAAATACATAGGACTTTCTAAAAATGCAATTGTTTTAGTAGACTCTTCATTCAGTGGAAGCTTTGGCAGATTGATACAGTTTAAATCAGCTATGGTTGAATCTAATAATTCCGTGATATTTTTATTGGGTGCGCAAGTGCCTGCTAGCTTTACTATTACTGCAACTCATACCATACAAGACCAAAAACTCGCTAATATAGTGGGTGTATTACCCGGAAAAAGTTTACCCAAAGAATATGTTATTTTTTCAGGCCACTATGATCATTTAGGTATTAACAGTAAAAATATAATCAATAACGATTCTATTTATAATGGCGCAAATGATGATGCAGCTGGAACTACCGCAATGATGATGTTAGCTAAATACTATAAAGCACTTGGCAATAATGAGCGCACACTCATATTTGCAGCGTTTACTGCGGAGGAAGTTGGTGGATTTGGCGCAACATATTTTTCCAGACAATTTAATCCGGATGAAGTAGTGGCAATGTTTAATATAGAAATGATTGGAACTGAAAGTAAGTGGGGCGCTAATAGTGCCTACATAACAGGATTTGATAAATCTAATATGGGAGCCATGTTGCAGGAAAATCTAAAAGGCAGCGAATTTAATTTTTATGCAGACCCTTATCCTGATCAACAATTATTTTATCGTTCAGACAATGCAACACTTGCAAGACTGGGTGTACCAGCACATACCATTTCAACATCTAAAATGGATGATGAACCCAATTATCATAAAGCAAGCGACGAAATTGGCACATTAGATATGAATAACATGACTAAAATCATTAAGGCTATAGCCATCAGCGCAAGCGGAATTGTTAGTGGTAAACAAACTCCATCAAGAGTGGATACTAAAAGTTTACGATAATTTATTTTTCAAACGCTTAATGTATTTTACAACTTCATACCAAATAACTGATATAAATCCTGCGCCGATACTAACTAAGAGCATTGACAAGCTCAGTGGTTCAAATTGAAAAAAGGATGAAAGCATGGGCACATAAAGTAATAGACCGGTCATAGCAATGGTAATTGATATGATTAATCCTACTAAATTGTTTTTATATTTCAGCGTGGTTAAAACAGAATTGTAAAATGAACGATTAACTAACGTGAGTGTTACATTGGCTGCTATAAGTACAATGAATACCATGGTACGTATCTGTATTTCTATTAAGCTATGTAAGATACCATAATGATAGATTGACAATGTTCCTGCAGTAATTGCTATCCCTTGTATAATACTGGTAGTTAATTCTTTCCAATTAAAAAATGTGGTACTCATTAGTCTGGGCTTTTGAATCATGGTGTTTTTTTCCATGGGCTCATTTTCATAAATAATGGAACAGGTTGGCCCCATAATCAACTCCAGAAAAATAATATGCACAGGAGTAAAAATATTGGGGTAGCGCCATCCCAATGCTAGTGGTAAAAATACGGTTAGTACAATAGGTATGTGAATGGAAATAATGTACTGGATAGCTTTCTTAAGGTTTGCATATATTTTTCTTCCAACAGCAACTGCTTCCAGCATTTTAGATAAATCATCTTCCATTAAAATTAAGGAAGCCGCTTGTTTGGCAATTTCAGTACCCTTTTTACCCATCGCTATGCCAATGTGAGCTGCTTTTAAGGCGGGGCCATCATTTACGCCATCACCCGTCATGGCAACAATTTCATTTTTAGCTTTTAGTGCATTGATGATTTTTAATTTTGCTTCAGGAAACATGCGGGTAAACAGCGTAGTTTGCTGTACCTTTTCTTCCAATTCTTGTTCACTTAAAAGCATTAATTCGTCACCGGTTAAGCATTCTTGGTGGCCATTCAATCCGATTTGCTTAGCAATCGATGTGGTGGTTGCTGAGTTGTCTCCGGTAACAATTTTTACGGAAATACCTGCCGCGTAAAATCCTTCCAAAACATGGTTGATATTGTGTTTAGGTGGATCATAAAAACCGATGATGCCTTTAAAGGTGAAACTCAGCGACTGCTGTGTTTCAGGAAAATCATTACCTTTAAAATAACATTCCCCCACACCTAAAATTCTGTATCCTTCTTTAGCCATTAAATCAATTGCTTCGTTTATCTCTTTTTTTTCCTGTTCATTTAATCCGCATATATTAACAATAGCTTCAGGCGCTCCTTTAGCTGCTATAATTCTATCTCCTGCAACATTTTCAAATATATGCGTCATCATAGGAGGCTTACCGCTTAAGGGGTACTCGTGTATCATTTTAAAGTGTGGTCGTTCATCTTCTTTAAAAACAGTACCATAAGTCTTATGTAGTGCTATTTCCATGGGGTCAAATGGTATGGGTTCGCTGGCCCACATCGCTAAGCTCACCAGCGACTTTTCTACTTCATTTAATTCATGTGAAGCATCGGTTATTTTATTTTCAGATAAGGTATATAGTTTAGCTAAACTCATTTTGTTCTCCGTAATGGTACCAGTTTTATCCGTACAAATTACGGTTGCACTGCCAAGTGTTTCAACCGTTTTCATTTGTTTTACCACTATGCCCATCTTCATTAAACGCCATGCACCTAATGCCATAAAGGTGGTGAATGCTACCGGTATTTCTTCAGGAAGTATACTCATCGCCAATGTAAGCGCTTTCAGCAAACTATCTGCTATACTGTAAGTTTTAAAATAATTGATTGCCCATACAATTAAAAAAACAATTGCACCAACCACTACCATAAGTTTTACAAAATGTTTAATTTGTAATTCTAAAGGAGTGGGTTCCTCCTCCATACTTTCAATGCTCTTACCAATTTTTCCTAGTTTAGTTGAATTGCCTATTGCTGTAATTTTTGCGATAGCTAAGCCACTCCCAACAGTGGTTCCACTATAAATAAAATTATCTGATTTGTCTTTGTCTTTATAAACTGTAAGGGATTCTCCGGTAAGTATCGATTCATTTACAGAAAAATCGTTGGAATGGATAATAGTACCATCTGCTGAAATCAATTCACCTTCCTCTACTATTAAACAATCACTAATTACCAGGTCTTCTGTTTTTATTTCTTCCGTCGCCCCATTTCTAATGACTTTACAATTAGGCTGGGTAAAAATTTTTAATTTTTCCAGCGCATTTCTGCTTCTCGAGTCTTGATAAAGAGAAATGGTTGCCACTAATATAATTGCCACCGTCATGAAAATACCATCACCAATTTCTCCACTGATAAAATAAATGGCCGCAGCAATTAATAGTAATAGAACCATTGGTTCTTTTGCCAAGCTTTTAATTGCTTCAACCAGTCTATTTTCTTTTTTATATACTAATTGATTCTTTCCATATAATGCTCTTGCATCTTTTACTTCCTGATTATTTAATCCTGAAATGTTAAATTGATGGATAGACATAATGTTATTTTTTTACTAGATAAGTAATAAAGCATCATATTAAAATCAAAGCAATGGCTGAAAAGCTCATGAGTATGAGCGCCAAACCCCCTAAAATATTCGACTTTTTGGAATTGGTAAAATTGCCCATTACTTTTTTATTATTGCAAATGTGTAATATAATAGCAATAAGTACGGGTGCGGTAACCCCATATAAAATAGCCGAATAAATTAGTGCTTTAATGGGACTGATGCCTAAATAACTCAATGAAAGCCCTACAAGGAGAGATAGCGCAATAATGGTGTAAAATGGTCTCGCTTCATGAAATTTATGATCAAGTCCTTCTTCCCATCCAAATGTTTCGCAAGCTATATGCGATAATGAACCACTTAATACCGGAATGGCTAATAATCCGGTTCCAATGATTCCGGTAGCAAATAAAACATAGGCCAATTCACCCGCTAGTGGTCTGAGGGCTTCTGCTGCTGCTTCTACCGTATTGATTTGATGTATTCCGCTGTTGTATAGTACTGTGCCGGTTGTTAAAATAATAAAGAACATCACAATGTTGGAGAAAAGCATACCAATATCTACGTCTTTTTTCATTTCATGAATAATCTGCTTGTTTACCACCAGCATTTTTTGTTTTTTCATTTCCTCTACTTCCATTGTTGCCTGCCAGAAAAATAAATAGGGCGAAATAGTAGTACCTAATATTCCTACTAATATGCTGATAAAGGCTTTATTGAATTGTATAGTAGGAATGAAGGCTGATTGAATAATTAATCCAAAATCTTGTTTATAAAAAAAAGGGATAAACAAATACACCAACAAAACTATACATAGATATTTAAGGATTGCAGCTATTTTTTGATAGGAAAAATATATCATGGAAACTAGCAACATAATGGTAAATAATACACTAAAATAAGTTGCATGAATGGTAGGAAACAATAAATTCCCTACTGCGCCCATCCCCGCAATATCTGCACCTATATTCAAAACAATTGCCGGAAAACTAAAGACCAGCATTAAGTATAAAATAGGTTTTGGATAATGATCTTTTAAAGTACCAGTTAATCCCTTGTTAGTCACCAGACCAATCCTTCCACACATTTCTTGTAATGCGGCCATGAGTGGAAAGGTAATGAATGCCGTCCACAAAGTGGCTAGTCCAAATGCAGCACCAGCTTGCGAATAGGTTGCTATTCCGGAAGGATCATCATCACTAGAGCCGGTAATTAATCCCGGACCCAGTTTTTTCCAGAATTGAATAAGCCCATTTTTCTTATTTTTTTTCAATTTTATTTTTTTCTTTTTAACTGAAATGAAATACTGAATTTTTGCATTCAATTACTATGGTTTATTTTGAAGGGTATAGGCTTTTACGTTTTTCTAATTCAACAGCAAGATAAACCACGGAAGCAGCTACCAGTATGATACTCATCTCTATAAGGTTAAGCGAAGAAGTAGAAAATATTTTATTTAATGGAGGATGGTATATGATCATCATTTGAATAAATAATGTACCCAATGCTGCTGCAATCATTTTCCTGTTCGATAAAAATTCGCGAATAGTTGAAATTTTAGCGTTGGTACGTATAGATAAGGCATGAAATAGCTGCGCAAAACATAAATAGTTAAATACCATTGTTTGGCTGTTTAGTTGGTATTTTATTGCGATAAATTGTATTAGTAAAGCCAGCGAACTCATTAATAAACCAGCCCAGATTATATGTATAATAATTTCTTTAGAAAAAACATTTCCGCTGAATTTTGCAGGATCTTTTTTCATTAAATTTATTTCCCCTTTTTCATAAGAAAAACATATTGCAGGTAATCCATCAGAAACTAAATTAATCCATAAAATATGTATGGGTAATATTGCTATCGGCAAACCAAATAGTGGACCAACCAATATAGTGAGCAATTCTCCAAGATTAGTTGTCATCATAAATTTAATGAATTTTACAATGTTATCATATACACATCTTCCTTCCCGAATAGCTTTTACAATGCTGGAAAAATTATCATCCAATAATATAATATCAGCAGCTTGTTTGGCAACATCTGTGCCAGTAATGCCCATTGCTATGCCAATATCAGCTCTTTTGAGAGATGGCGCATCATTGATGCCATCACCGGTCATTGCTACAAAATAATTTTTAAATTGCAATGCTTGGATGATGCGTAACTTTTGTTCCGGACTAACTCTGGCATATACTTTAATGTGTTCTATATTATTATTTAATTCATCCTCACTAAGCAGCGATAAGTCTTCTCCACTTATCACCAAATCTTTATCAGAGGAAATAATACCCGTTTGTTTCGCGATCGATTTTGCAGTAAGTAAGTGGTCGCCGGTGATCATTACAGTTATGATTCCGGCTTTTTTACACGAATCTAATGCCTTAATTACCTCTGGTCGGGGTGGATCAATTATTCCGACTAATCCTAAAAAAACCAGATCATTTTCATGTATTGCATGACTTAATTTTTCTGGTATTTCATCCCATATTTTATAGGCAAATCCTAAAGTTTTTAATCCTTTAGCAGCCATTTCATTAATTATATTGTCTAATTTATTTGTGTCACCACCGTTACAATGTTTAATTAATATATCCGGAGCTCCTTTAGTAAAGGAAATAAATTGGCTTCCTTTTTTGTGAAAAGTTGTCATGAGTTTTCTTCTCGAATCAAATGGGATTTCACTTATGCGGGGTAATGAAATAAAGGTTGTATCAACAGATTTTGCATAATTTATCAATGCAATTTCAATGCTGTTTCCATGATATAAATTATTTTCTAGGGTAATTGCATCATTATTAGAAAGCATAGCCTCAAATAATAATTGAATCGATTGGTTATTTTTGTCGAGTAACTCAGCATCGCAATTATACAATTGATTGTTGGTATACACATGCGTTACCATCATCTTGTTTTGTGTTATGGTGCCTGTTTTATCGGTACAGATATATTTAACAGCTCCTAATGTTTCAACTGCACTTAATTTCCGAATCAATGTATTAGCTGCAAACATCTTTCTTGCTGCTAATGCCAGTGATATAGTAATTACTGCGGGTAGTGCTTCGGGTATTGCAGCTACAGCTATTGATACGCTGGTAAGTAGTGTTGTTAAAAGTGCTGCCCCGTTAAGCCAGGATACCATAAAAAACACAAAACTCAGGCACAAAATGATGACAGAAAGGGTACCGCCAAATTTGCGCATCCTTTTTCTTAATCCATTGGTTGATTTTTCTGTTTGTAGTAAACTTGCTATCGAGCCTAGTTCGGTTTTCATTCCCGTTGCAACTACTAACCCTTTGCCTCGTCCACTATTTATAAAAGTACCTTTAAATACCATATTACTTTTATTAGCGGTAGGGATGTATTGCTCGTGTAAAGCCTGGTCTTGTTTTAATATATCTGTAGATTCGCCTGTTAAACTAGATTCATTTACCTTTAGATTATGGCTGTTAATTAAACGCATATCTGCTGGTACTGCATTGCCTGCTTGCAATAGCACAATATCACCGGGTACTAATTCAAATTCTCTTATAATAATTACCGTACCATCTCTAATTGTTCTGACTTGTGTAGCAGCAATTTTTTTTAATGCTTTTAATGTGTTTTCAGCATGATACTCTTGTATAAAACCTACTATCGCATTTAGTAAAATAATAATCAGTATTACTATTGCATCAGACCATTCTCCAATTATACCTGATAGTATTGCAGCTACTATCAATATAATGATAAACACATCTTTAAATTGATGTCCGATTAGTTCAATAACTTTGTTAGACTGCTTATCTATTAATTGATTTGGACCTAACTCGGTTAATCTTTTTTGAGCAATTGCTTTACTAAGTCCCAATTCAATATTTGATTGCAACTCATCAATGGACCTATTTACTGAAAATTGATAATAATTCATGTATCAATGCTCACATAAGTTTTGTTTTTGGCTGTATGATTTAATACTTTTAATATGCAATCCAACCTCCATCTACTGTTAACACGGTGCCGTTCACGAAACTGGCATCATCCGATGCTAAAAATAACGCAGCTTTAGCGATTTCATTGGGCTCTCCGCTTCGAGGATTTAATACCATACCTGGCATAATTCTTTCATTTACCAAAGGGGGTATTTTAGTAAAGTCAATGGTTTCTCTAATGCTGGTATTTACAGCTCCGGGGGCTATAGCATTGCATCTAATTCCTAAAGTAGCATAAATGTAACCCGTGTTTTTTGTTAGTCCAATCAGGGCATGTTTACTAGTGGTATATGCTGCTCCTGCGCGCGCGCCTTGTAAACCTCCGATAGATGAAATATTAATGATTACACCACTTGATTTGGGTAGAAATATCTTTAGTGCACTTCGCATGGCTTTAAATGGGCCATCTACATTTACCGCCATTACTTTTTGCCACATTGCATTGTCTAATTCTCCAACAGGCGCAAAGTTGTCCATAATTCCTGCATTATTAACTAAAATATCTAAAGTGCCATAAGTGCTAACTGCAAGTGAAATCATTTTTTCAACATCTTCCTCTTTGGCCATATCCACCACCACAGGTGTAATACTTCCACCTATAGATGCTAATTCTTTTACTAAAACATCTAACCTTTCAGCATTTATATCTGCTGCAATTATTTTACAACCTTCTGCTAGAAACAATTCTGTAATAGCTTTTCCCATTCCGGCTCCCGCTCCGGTTACAATCGCTACTTTATTGATGAGTTTATTCATATGTATATGCTTTTATAGTAGATCGTTAAATTTGCAGGATACCAATTGCGCAAATAATTGCGCGGTTATTTTACCCGGCAAACCATCTCCAATTATTTTCCCATCTACTTGTACCACCGGTAATATGTTTTTAGTAGTACTGGTAATAAATGCCTCTTTAGCAGTATACATTTCAGCTCTTGTAATGTCGGCTTCAATGCAGGTGAAATTGTTGAATGACAATATTTTAGATCGTGTAATACCCTTTAAAATATTATTGGAAGGAGTGATAATTTCATCGTTGTGCGTTACGATAAACAAATTGGCTCTGGGACATTCACTTAATATTTCATCATGATAATATAATACATCATCAGCCTGCGATTTTTTAATATAGGGTTGTAAATAAATAGCTTGTAAATAGTTGATGGTTTTAATATGCGGCAGTTGCCTTAAATGATTATACGTAACCAGACTCACTCCCTTACTCATGTTTTTATGAATGACTAATGCATTTTGTGTGATGATTA